>DATFEK010000014.1:0-8515 GCA_035251305.1 Gaiellaceae bacterium
GAGCGGCACGCAGATTCCGTCGTTGAGCCCGCTCTCGACGTTGAGGCTCTGCCGAACTCGGGACGGAAGTCGCTTCGAGGTGGCGACTGCTTGCCCGAGCGCGGCGTCCGTCGGCGCGAGGATCACTGCGAGCAACAGCGCCTCGGGCCAAGCGAGCTCGCCGATGAGCGCGACTGCGGCGACGAAGCCGGCGAGCAGTGTCAGAGGCAGCCCGATCCCAAGCAGGCGCGCCGGGACTGCAGCCTCGCCCCGCAAGGCATGAAGGTCGATGCGGGATGCCTCCGCGAACAGGACGACGGTCAGCGTCGCCTCGGTCAGGAGCTTGATCTCATCGCCGTGCTGCTCCAGATCGATGAGGCCGAGCGAGCGCGCGCCGACGAGCACCCCGGCCACGGTGAACACCATCGGCGCGGTGATCGACGTCCCCTCGATACGGGCGGAGATCGCCGCGTACCCGATGAGGATGAACGCAAGTGTGGCGAGCTGCCAGTGCACGCCGGGGGTGTTCTACTAGTTACGGCCGACGATGAGCGCGAACGTCTCACGCATGCTTTCCGCGACGAGCCCGACGAGGAGGACGATCGCGAGCACGGCCGCCGCGCCGAGCACCTCACCCGTCGCCGAGAGCACGAGCAAGGCCGTGAAGCTCCCGAGGACGAGGAACGCGGTCGAAAGCGGCCGTCGCGTGTAGGTGCCGAGCCCGAGCCCGACGAGGAACGCGGCGCCGAACACCACGATCCCGAGTGTCATGGCGCGAGGGTAGGACCGCCGTCGGACGGACCGGACCGCTCGCGAGTGAAAGCTCGACCGAGCCACCCCTCAACCGGCCGCCGTCAAATGCCGCCGCCTACCGTTCGAACGCTCAAGAAGCGAGGGTGACACGCCGATTCTCGTCCAGACATGTCGCATCGCGGGTGGATCCAGCTCACGCGCGCAGGCTCGGCCATGGGCTTGGCCGTGTTCGCGCTCTTCGTCCTCGCTGCGCCGGACGACTCGAAGCTGTCCGGGTTCTTCAACACTTGGGTTTACGGCGGCCTCATCGTCCTCGCATGCGTGACCGCGGGCTCGCGTGTCTATCTGGTCAAGGAGGAGCGCACGGCGTGGACGACGATCACGCTGGCTCTCGTCTCGTGGACCTTCAGCGAGCTCTGGCACACGGTCATCGGGCCCGAGACGTATCCGTTCCTGGCGGATGCCGGATTCATCGCGTTCTACATCCTGCTGTACGTCGGGTTCGTGCTGCTGCTGCAGTCCCGGGCCCGGTCGATCGCAGGCCCGCTCTGGCTCGACGGAATGACCGCCTCACTGGCGGCCGGCGCAATCGGCGCGGCCGTTCTCGTCGAGCACGTTCTCGAGAGGACTGAAGGCGAGCTCACGGGCTTCGCCACGAGCCTCGCGTACCCGCTCGGAGACGTGCTGCTGCTCTCCGCCGTGTTCGGAGTGTTCTCGCTCACCGGCTGGAGACCCGGGCGCCGCTGGCTCCTACTCGGGCTCGGCGCGCTCGCGACCGCGATCGCAGACGGCGTCTACCTGTTCCACACGACTGCTGGGACCTACGTCGAAGGCGCCTCGATCGACATCCTGTGGCCCGCTTCGATGCTGCTCATCGCATCTGCGGCATGGACTCGAGACCGCTCGAGCGGCGGGCTCGAGGTCGAGGGTCGTCCACTGCTCGCCGTCCCGACTGCCTGCGCGCTGGTATCGACCGCCATCCTCGTCTACGACCACTTCCGGCCGGTCAACCTCCTGGCGATCGTGCTGTCCACGGCGGTCCTGCTCCTCGTCAGCGTGCGACTCGGGCTGACGATCCGGGAGAACCGGCGGCTGTTCGAGCTCACACGCCACGAAGCGACGACAGATGCGCTCACGAACCTCGGGAACCGTCGGAAGCTCCTCAACGATCTCGAGCATCGCTTCGCGAGCCCGGAGAACGAGACCGCCCTCCTGATGATCTTCGATCTCGACGGATTCAAGGCCTACAACGACACCTTCGGCCATCCCGCGGGAGACGCCCTCCTGACCCGCCTGGGATCGAAGCTCGCCGCCGTTCCCGAACCGAAGGGAGCTGCATACCGCCTCGGCGGGGACGAGTTCTGCCTCATCGCGTCGATCGGCGAAGGGGAGGCCGAGCCGCTCATCGACCGGGCGTCCGAGGCACTATCCGAACACGGTGAGGGCTTCCGGATCGAGAGCTCGTTCGGGGCCGTGATCCTGCCCGACGAGGCGACCGAGCCCAACCTCGCGCTTCAAGTGGCAGACGAGCGCCTCTACGCGCAGAAGCACTCGAGGCGCGGCGAGAGCGACCGCACCATGGCGGCGCTCCTCGAGGTGGTCGCGCTCCGCGAGCCCGAGCTGTATTCGCACGTCGAGGGAGTGGGATCGCTCGCCGTAGCGACCGGCCGCATGCTCGGGCTCCGCAAGCACGAGCTCGAGGAGCTCGCGCGAGCAGCGCAGCTGCACGATCTCGGGAAGCTCGCTGTGCCCGACGAGATCCTCCAAAAGCCCGGCCCGCTCGACGAGCGCGAGTGGGCCTTCATCCGCCAGCACACGCTTGTCGGTGAACGCATCCTTCGCGCAACGCCTGCGTTGCGCGGCGTCGCCACGGTCGTGCGTTCCTCACACGAGCATTGGGACGGGAGCGGCTACCCGGACGGCCTTGCAGGCGAGGACATCCCGCTCGCGTCGCGGATCGTGATGGCCTGTGACACCTACCACGCGATGACGTCGGACCGCCCATACCGACAGGCGCGCACGCCGGACGAGGCGCTGGAAGAGCTCATGCGGCTCGCTGGAAGCCAGTTCGACCCGACCGTCGTACGGGTGCTGGTCGCGCACGTCCGGGACGAGCAAGAGTCCGAGCGCGCGGCATAGCAGCAGAACTCGCTACCGTGCTCTGGCCGGCCCCGTAGCTCAGTGGATAGAGCGGCAGACTTCGAATCTGCGGGCGGAGGTTCGACTCCTCCCGGGGCCATTCCGTGGCCCAAGCAAGTGGGGAGCCGGGGTGTGCCGGCTCCCCACGTCGGGCCTTGTCTGCTCAGAAACCGCAGTTCGGGTTGGGAGCGTCGAGCTCCCCTCGGAATGGCGCGGGTGCGGTCGGCGCGATGATCACGCTGACGTCCTGCGCGGGTTGCCCGGACTCGTTGCGGACCATGTGCCCCCGCGCATCGTCGACGAAGCCGCCGGGCGCCGTGACTCGGTGCGGGGTACAGGTCGGATCGTCGTAGAGGTAGTACGTGAGCGTGCCCTGCGTCACCGTGATGAACACCGGGCCCGGGTGAGTGTGCCACCCCGTGTGCGATCCGATGGCATAGTCGTGCCGTCGAACGACGACGTCGACAGGTGACTTCGCCTTGACTTTGAAATCGACCGGCGAGCCCGGCACCGAGCTCACCTTGAAGTCGTCGTAAAGACCACGCGCGAGCAGGTCCGGCGTCACACCCGACGGCGGAGACGCCGCCGTGACGCCAACGAGCCCCGCAAACGTCACGAGTCCCACGCCGGTCACTGCAAGGGTCAAGATGCTGCGGTATCGGTTCACTTCTCCTCCTCTCGAGGGTTGTTGCGAACGCAGTTCATGACGAACCACCCTTCGGCGCGCGCGAACCACGCACGCTTCTCTCCGGCGGCGCCCACGAGGGCTCGAGTTCCGACCGAAGGACGACGAGAAGCGCGTCCTCGACCGAGAAGGAGAGGCCGTGGGCATCGCGCGCATGCGTGCGGATCTCCTCGACCTGCGCCGCTTCGCCGCTGGCGGTGACCTCGTAGCCACAGTCGCAGCTCAGAACCTTGTCGTCGGGCATCGCGTCGCCGATACTCCGCGCGGCGGGCAATAGGACGGCAAGCCGCGGGCAAGCACGCGGCAAAGGAGCGAACGGTGGGTATGAGGGTGTCGCTGACCGAGCGCGTGTCCATCGACTCAGGCGTGCCTGACGCCGACGCCCACCGCGCCGCGCTTCTCCGTCCGCCAACCGCTCCAATGGCGGGCGAACCAGCGGCAGGTGTGCACGGAGTTGCGAACCACCATTCGGTTGCGTGTGCTGCCAAACCGAAGCTGACACGATGCGTCCGACCCGGGGTAGTGCCAGAGCACGCCGGGAGTGACGAACAGCGGCGCTCGAAACACGGAGATCGCGAGCACTTGTGACATCAGCTCGCAGAAGTCCTCGGCGTACGCAACCCGAACCTCAATCGTTGCCCGCCGCTCCACGGAGGCGATCGTGCAGATGTCGTCGGCAGCGGGCTCGCTGCTGGACCGCACGATCGGACCACCTGTTCCGGAGCCAGCAGGTGCTGCGGCCAGCACGAGGGCGGCGAGAGCTGTGAGCGCGACCAACACGAGCAGCCGAAGCAGCCCACGGGCACGCGAGTCGAATCGACGGCGAGAACGCCTCGCAGCAGCGCCCCCCAGTCCGCGTGGTACTTCGTCGATCGCGGTGACCTCGTAGCCACCTTCGCAGCTCAGAACCTTGTCGTCGGGCATCGCGTAGCCGATACTCCACGCGGCGGGCAAGAGGACGGCAAGCCGCGGGCAAGCACGCGGCAAAGGAGCGAGCGGTGGGTATGAGGGTGTCCCTGACCGAGCGCGTGTCCATCGAGACCGGTGAGGCATTCGTAGACGAGCAGCGCTTCCCGGGACGGCAGGGCCGGCTCGTGTTCGCATACCTGCTTGCAGAACAGGGACGTCCCGTTCCTCGCGGGGAGCTCGCCGAGGCACTCTGGGGGGACGCGCCACCGGCAACCTGGGACAAGGCACTGTCGGTCCTCGTCAGCAAGCTCAGGGCCCTGTTGAACGACTGCGGGCTCAACGGCTCCGAATCTCTGACCAGCGCCTTTGGCTGCTACCAGCTCACGCTCCCACCGGGAATCTGGATCGACGTCGTCGCTGCCGACGAGGCCGTCTCGGCGGCCGAGCTCGCGCTTGCGGCCGGAGACGTCGAGCGAGCCCGCACGGACGCGTCGACCGCGGAGTCGCTCGCGCGACGCACGTTTCTCCCCGGAGAGGACGCTCGCTGGGTGGAGGAGAAGCGCGCGGAGCTCCGGGAGACGCTCGTTCGAGCCCTCGACTGCCTCGCAGAGACGCACCGGCTCGGCGGGGACAAGCGAGCCGCGGTCCGAGCAGCGGAGGAGCTCGTCGAGCTGGAGCCGTACCGGGAACGCGGGTACCGGCTGCTGATGGAAGCCCAGTCAGCGGCCGGAAACGATGCCGAAGCACTCCGTACCTACGAGCGCTGCCGTCGACTGCTCGCCGATGAGCTCGGAACGTACCCCTCGTCGGAGACGGAGGCGATCTACCGGCGGCTGCTCGAGGAGCCGATCGCTGCCGCGGATACCGCGACCGTCGCCCCGTCGCCCGGTTCTGCGCCCTCGCACGCGCCGCGACGAAAGAAGCGCAGGAGCCTCCTGCTGGTTGCAGGAAGTCTCGTTCTCGCTGCCGGCGTCGCCATCGCCGCTGTCCAGCTGAGCGAAGGCCGGAGCGCCGAGCCGAGCACGCTCGAGACCCTCTCGTCAGCCCGGTGCTCGGCGCTCCACTATGAAGGCCCCGGGTCTCCCGAACGCCTGATCGCCGTGAACCTTCCGCTCCAGCCTGGGGTACGCGAGTCGACGACCCCGATGGTCAACGCGATCACCATGCAACTCGAGCGGCGCAGGTACACGGCCGGCGGTCATACGGTCGGGCTTCAGGTCTGCGAGGAAGCTGGACCGCGCGACCCCCTGTTCGACGAGCGGGTGTGCGCCGCCAACGCGCGCATGTACGTCGGGAACCCGAGCGTGATCGGAGTCGTCGGACCGGTTACCTCCGACTGCGCGACGATCGCGATCCCGATCCTGAACCGCGCCTCGGGCGGCCCCGTTCCGCTCGTCAGCCCGTCTGCAACGGTGGTCGACCTGACGCAGCGATTTCGGTCCAAGAACCCCAACGCTCTCTACCCCAGCGGCCAGCGCAACTTCGCCCGCGTCCTCCCGACCGACCACGTGCACGCGGCCGCTTCCGCACTGGTCGTCCGCAGGCTCGGCGTCAGGCGCGTTTATGCACTCGATGCCGGTAATCCGCACAGCGCGTGGTTCGTGGACGCCTTCGTCCGTGCAGCGCGGAAGCTCGGCATCTCGGTCGTGGGCCGTGGCTCGTGGGAGGTCCCCTGCCCGCTGTGCACCGGCGAGCTCGGTAACGCGGCGGTCGCCTCTGCCGCCGCGGAGGAGGGCGCCGACGGTGTCTTCCTCGGCGTCCCTTCGTACCCTTCCAGCATCCGGCTCCTGTCCGCGCTTCGCGCGCGTCTCGGCCCAGACGTTCAGCTCATGGCGCCGGAGGTCTTCGACCCCGCGACGGCGCGGCTTGCCGGCGCCGCTGCAGAAGGGATGACGATGACCCAGCCCGGCCCGCTCACCGGCGATCTCCCCCCGAGCGGGAAGCGCTTCGTCGCGTCGTTCACCGAGCGCTTCGGTACGGAGCCGAGTCGCTTCGCCGTGGCAGCGGCCCAGGCGATCGACGTCCTGCTCGACGCAATCGCCCGCTCGGACGGCTCGCGCGCATCGGTGACGCGCAACCTCTACGGAACCAGAGCCTCGAACAGGATCTTCCGCAACTTCTGGATCACACCGACGGGAGACTCGACGCTCAATGCCGTTTCGGTCTATCGGATCAGCGGTGGCAAGGTGACGCCGTTCGAGACGGTTCTCGTTCCCGACGCTCTCGTAGCGACGCGCTGACTCCGCAGCGTCGGACGCACATGACTGTGTGCGAAACGTGCGAATCGTGCGACACGATGCAAACGCCGGTGCTCACCTCGACCGCGAAACATGCCGATCTGCACGTTGGTCCGAACAGGCGACGTGCGCCTGGGGCCACACTGGGGCCACCAGGCCCACCAAGACAGGCCGAGATCGACGTGCCGCTCGACCGGCGCCAACCGGCACCAGCGCACGATTCGTCTCGTTGCGTCTCGGCCGATCTGGCTGCTGACACGAGCTTCGAATCTGCGGGCGGAGGTTCGACTCCTCCCGGGGCCACTCCGACCGCTAGTACCGTCGAAACGGCATGAACACTGGTGATCGTCGGGCCGAATCCCGGTCTGTGGGCCATTCGCACCCCTCGCGGGATGTGGGAATCCGCATGAACACGGGGACGCACGTCCTCGGGAACCCCAACCGTGCGAGGCGGTGCGTACCTCGGTGCTTACCTGCTTCTCAGGAAGATCACCCAGGCGTTTCCGTGCTCGACGCCTCCGAATGGCGTGACGATCGGTCCCTCCGCCACCTCCCCCCGTCCCGGTCAGTCAGCGTTGCTGAATGTCACGTGAGCCTGTTCGGCGCGCGCGGAGTCAACCGCCAAGGCTGACTGACGACGCGGCCTCGAGCCTCGCGAGCGCATCGAGCACCTCGAGCGCGACCCGGTCAATCGGAGCCGCCACAGCATCGACTCGGATCGTCGCCGATTCGGTGAGCATCGCGTTGTAGCCTGAGCCGCCACTCCCCGCATTGCGCCGCATGTCGGTCCGGACGAGCACGATGGGCTTCTTCCCATACGCGTAGCCGCCCTCCCAACTCGTGCCGGAGTCGGGGTCCGCGCCGTCCATGATCGCGACGACGCCGTCGGCCCAATCGATCCCGCCGACGTTCGCACGCGGCGACGCCGATGACGAGGTAGTAGGCGATCTGCTCATCTCTGCATCGTGATGCTATGATGCGCAGATGGCGAAGGTGAGAACCACCCTGACGATCGACGAGGAGGTCCTGCGCGCGGTCAAGGTGCGCGGTGCTCGCACGGGGAAAGGCGACAGCGAGGTGATCGAGGAGGCGCTGCGCCGCGAGCTCGGCTTCGACCTGCTCGAGCGTCTCTGGCAGCGCGGGGACGTGGGCGAGGACGAAGCAATGACGCTCGCGGTCGAGGCCCAGCACAAGACGCGGCCCCGCCGGCGCTAGGTTGCGCGCCGTTCTCGACCCGAACGTCCTCATCGCCGCCCTCCTCTCTCGCACCGGCGCACCAGCGCAGATCGTCTCCCGTTGGCTCGGCGGCGAATTCGAGCTCGTCGTCTCCGAGAAGGTCCTCGCCGAGCTCGAGCGGGCACTCGAATACCCGAAGGTGCGCCGTCGGATCGCACAGGAGGAGGCCGAGGCCTTCGTGGCGCTCCTGCGCCGGGGAGGTCGCCTCGGCGCCGATCCCGCAAAGCCTGCCCGCCGCTCCGCCGATCCCGGTGACGACTATCTGCTCGTGCTCGCCGAGGCCGAGCGCGCCGTCCTCGTCTCCGGCGACCGACACGTGCTCGCGCTGGCCGACGAGCTCCCGGTCCACACGCCTCGCGCCTTCCTGGACGCACTCGCCGAGAGGTAGCCAGGCCCGCCCTTCGCCGGCGCGAAACGTGCAGCACGTGCGATTCGTGCGACACGGTGCAGACTCGGGTGCGTACCCCCGCCGCGAAAACACGTCGATTTGCAGGGAGCTTGGAGCCCTCCCGAGGCCACTCCGACCACAGCGCTCATGCGTCCGAGGACGGCGAAGACCGCGACTCCGACCAGCGCG
>DATFEK010000036.1:0-6241 GCA_035251305.1 Gaiellaceae bacterium
TGGATGCCGTCGGCTATGGAACCCACGTCTCGCGGATCGACGAGGATCGCCGCGCCGCCGGCCACCTCCGCAGTCGATCCCTCGCGAGAAGTGACGACGGGGGTTCCGCAGGCCATCGCCTCGAGCACGGGGAGCCCGAAGCCCTCGTAGAGCGATGGGTAGAGCACGCAGCGCGCACCTCGATAGAGCGCGGCGAGCTGCGAGTCGGGAATCTCGCCCAGCCAGCCGGGAACGTCGATGCCACCCCAACCTCGAGCGCCGACCACGCGCAGCTCGACGCCGGCGTGATCCGCCGCCTCGACCACCGCGTTCAGGTTCTTCCGCGGCTCCAGCGTCGCGACTGCCAGGACATAGTCGCCCTCCGCTCGAGGCCCGTCCGACACGAACACGGGGTCGACGCCGTTGGGAACGACGCGGATGCGCTCGGCCGGAACACCGGCCAGCTCGACCGTCTCCGCCTTCGTGAACTCGGAGACGGCAACGATCGCATCGGCGGCGCGAAGCGCGCGCGAAAGACCCGCCCTCCCGTAGAGTCGATGCCAGCGAGGGAAGACCTCGGGGAAGCGCAGGATCGCGAGGTCGTGGACCGTCAGCACGGTCGGGACACGCGAGCCGGCGGGCCCGCGGAACGTCGTGCAGTGCAGGACGTCGAACGCTCTCGCGCGTCGCGCCAGACCGATCGGGTACCAGAGCGCGTCTCGCGAGACGCTCGAGAGCCGGCCGGCTCCGCCGAAGGACAAGAGCTCGAGATCGATACCCGGCCGGTCGCGCAGCGCACCGAGCAGGCCGCGAACGTGACGAGCGGTGCCGGCTCGCGTCTGGATCAAGGGCGACGTGTCGATCGCGACTCTCACTGCGGGGCTTCCTCGAGGCGTCGCGCTGCTTCTCGAACTGCGTCCTGCGGCTCCGGATATCGGAGCAGCGCTATCGCCTCACTTGCATTGCACCAGCGATGCTCGACGTGTTCCTCGTCGAGCACAGGCTCCCAGCTCGACGGCGCCCCTGCAGCAAACGCCGTGACGGCGATCTCAGTCACGTCCGCGGCAAAGCGAGAACGTACCTCTGGCGGCTCGTCGTCGAGCGCGTAGACATACCGCCGGTCGAGATCGAGGACCGCGGCCTCGAGCCCGGTCTCCTCGCGCAGCTCGCGGGCGGCGGCTGCGGAGGCGTCCTCACCGTTGTCGAGTGCTCCCGCTACGACATGCCAGTACCCCTGACGCTCGGGTGAGCGCCTGAGCACGAGGAACTCGCGCTTTCCGAGCCTGGCCCGGTGCACTACGACGAAGACCTCCTCAGGCCTCCTCACCGTCCGAGAGCCTCCTCGTACCCGCTCAGGAATGTCTCCCCCACCGCACGCCAGGTGAGGCTCCGCGAATGCCGGAGCCCGGCGGCGACGAGGCGCTCGCGGTCGACCGTCACTCGCTCGATCGCGGCGGCGATCGCTGTCGGATCGTCGGGATCTGCTCTCACCGCCGCATCCCCACTCGCCTCGTCGAGGGACGGGTGAGAGGACACGACGACGGGAGCGCCGCAGGCCATCGCCTCGACGACAGGTATCCCGAAACCCTCGAAGCGAGAGGGATAGACCGCGACTGCGGCGCCGCGATAGAGGCGAGCGAGCTCCGCGTCCGAGACGTACCCGAGCCGGCGTATCCGCGGGTCGTCCAGCAGCGGCTGCTCACCCCACCCTTCTGCGCCGACGATCGCGAGGAGGAGATCACCACCGAGCAGGCGGTGGGCCTCGACCAGCGCCTGGAGGTTCTTCCGCGGCTCGAGGGTGGCGACGGTGAGGACGTACGGCCCGCCGAGCGCGGCGGCCGGCCCGTCAGGGGTGAACACCCTCTTGGGCGCAGGACGAGCGACGTGAACGCGCTCCGAGGCGACTCCGAGCGTCTCGATCACGTCGCGCCCGGTGAACTCGGAGTTGACGAACACGACGTCACACGTCGCCGCGGCGTTCCTGTACTTGCGGCCGTGCATCGACCGCGTCCGCGCCGTCGTCCATTCGGGGTGATGCAGCGGCACGAGGTCGTGAATGGTCGTCGCCCGGACTCCACTTCGCTGGGGCGGGAACATCCAGTCGCTGAAGTGGAGGACGTCGAAGGGGCCGACGATTCGCTCGGCCGTCGGACGACCGGCGCGGCTCCAACCCGTCCTCAGCGCATGCGAGAACGGTAGACGCCACGTCCGCAGCTCGACGTCGATGTCCGCCAGCGCCGCACGAATCCGCTCGCGCCCGCGGATGCTCGTCGGCGCGAAGGCGACGATCTCGTGCTCTCCCACGGCAGCCTCCGCCAGGCCCCCGAGCGAGCCCTGGATGTAGTTCCCGATCCCGAGGAGCGGATGTGACAGCGGGCTGACATCGAACGCGATCCTCACGATCCCGGTTTGTAGACGAAGCGATTGAAGTGAACACCGAGCTCGCGTGGATCAGGGCTCTCGCCGCCGGTGACCTCGGCAGGCACAGCGGTCGGCGTCACCGTGAACATGACCCGGCAGACGCTCGTCCCGGCGAGCGGGGCGACGGGAACGCTCAGCACGGCGCGACCCTCGGGCTGGAGGCGGATGCGGCCGACAACCGCGCCGTTCGAGCGAGCGACGATCGTCTGCGGGTGGAAGAACAGGCCCGCGTCGCTCGAGAGCGACACCGAGAGCCGCCCCGGCACGCATCGCCGACGCAGATAGGTCACGTTCTTTCCCGACCACGTGTCGCTCGGGTACACACCGTCGACTTGGACGGAGGACACGAGTGGCGGATTCACGCGCCAGAGCGTCACGCCCCAGCCCTTGTCACTCGCCACCGGCGTCCCGTCCGGCTCGAAGGACGAGTCGGCGAGCAGGTACTCCACGGCCGGCAGCTCACCCGCGTCGTAGGTCACACGACCCGTCTTCGGGTCGATGGAGACGCGATGTTCCGGAAGACCCCCTGGAGTGGGTGAGTCGAGGTAGTAGATGCGGCCGACACTGCGGTTGAAGAACTCGTTCTGATTCACGGTGAGGCGGTCCGTGCGGCCGGTCCAGAGGAACCCGGCCTCGCCGTCGGGAAGCGCACGATCGATCCAGTCTCTTTCGGCCGCTTGGATGCCCTGGAAGAGCGACCCTTGCGCGAATCGCTCGAAGCCGTGGGTACCCCACCAGATCGGTCTGAGGCTGACAGCCCACAGCGCGAGCACGAGGAACGGCAGGACGAGTGCGTACCTGCGCGGGACGAGCAGAAAGGCACCCGCGAGTGCCAGGGCGACGAGGACCGCAGCGGGAGCGATCCAGCCCGCGCCGATGCGGTCCTGGAGCGACCAGAACGGGAGCAGCATCAGCGTGTCCGTGATCGCGGAGGTGGTCAGGAAGCGATCGAACGGGATCAGCAGCACGACCAGCGCGGAGCCGATCGCTGCGACGGGGGCGAGAACGCGAGGGCGGACCGCACCACGCTCGAGCCACGCGAGCAGCAGGATGAGTAGAAGGGGAGCGACGTAGAAGAGATTGCGCTCCTCGATCCGGTCCGAAAACCTGGCTGCGAACAGCGCGACCACGGGAACGAGACATGCGGTGAGCGCCAGCGTTGCAGCGAGGAAGGCCTGCAACGGTCGGTCGAGCGAGCGTGCGCGCCCGACCAGCACGACTGTTGCTGCCAGCGGGATCACGAGTACATAGAGGCTGAGCTCGGCCGCGTGCCAGACGAGGTAACGAAGGGCCTCGCCCAGGTCGTACCCGGACTCGCCGACCGGCGAGTAGGCGCCGAGGAGATCGCCCAACGAGCGCTCAGGTGCGAGCTGGACGACGAGCGCAGCAAGAGCGAGCAAGGCGAGGCCGCCGTACAGCCACCTGAAGCGCGAGATCGTCGAGCCGACGCCACGGCGCCGGAAGACCGCCAGCAGGAGCGGTGCAAGGGCGAACGCCGGGAGCAACGCGACTGCCTGGACGCGGGTGGCGAAAGCCAGGCCGAGGAGGGCGAAGAGCAGGACGATCCTCGGAGCTGTCGGCGACTCCAGAACGAGGACGAGGCCGAGGACGACGAAGAGGAAGAGTGGGTAGAACAGGTTCTCGGTCATGACGGTCCCCGTGTACGCGAGCGACGGAAGAGCAACCGCGAGGAGCGCCGCAAGGAGAGCTAGTCCTTCCTTCACCACCCTCTGCGCCAGAAGAAAAGCGGGGATGGCCGCGAGTGACATGACCACGGCATTGAGAGTCTTCACCGCCGCGTAGGCGTCGGGCAGGCTCTCGAAGAGCGCGTAGGCCGGGCTGATCAGAAGCGGGTAGAGGATGCTGTAGCCCGGATCCGGCTCGTCGCGTAGGAGTGGCTCACCCGCATCGGCGAGGCCACGCGCGACCTCTGACCAGATCACCTCGTCGACCATGATGAACGGGGCGACGATCCCGTGCCCGAGGACGGCCCGAAACGTCGCGGAACCGACGACGATCGCGGCGAGCCAGGCCCAGACCGGGACCCGGCGAAGAGTTCTACCCAAGCTCGACCTCGGCGAGCCGCCGGGCGATCTCCCTCGCCTCGTCCGCGTCCCCCGAGATCCCCACCTCCGCGGCGGCCTCGCTCACGTCACGGAGCACCGAATCGGCCACGGCACGTCCTCCGGCGGCCTCCTCCAGCGCCGCGGCGTAGAGCTCGGCAACCCGGCTCAGGTCGTGCTCGCGCCGGGCGAGCTCGACACCCGCAGCGCTCATCGCCTGACGCACGTCAGCTCTCGTGACGAGGAGCTCGAGTGCCGCCGTGAGTACCGTCACCTCGTCATCGTCCACCGGAATCTTGAGCGCGACCTCGTCGGGAAGCTCCGAGAACCACCCCACGTCACTCACGACGAGCGGCTTCCCGAGCGAGATCGCGCGAATCACGCTGCCCGAGGTCTCGCCCATCGTCGGGTGCCGCAGGTTCACGGCGATGTCGACTCCCTTCATAAGCGCCCAGAGTCGCGCCTCGTCCGCCCATCCCTCGCGCATGAGGCCGCCCACGGTGAGGCCGATGCGCTGGAGCCGGCGCTCGAGGTCGAAACCCGCGGACGTGGGACCGACGAGCAGGAGCGTCACCTCCGGGTGCTGCTCGCGCACCTTCGCCGTCGCGGCGAGGAGCTCGGGAACGCGTTTACTCGCATTGATGACGCCGAAGCAGCCGACTATCAGCCCGTCGGCGACCCGGACCGGTGTGATCGAGGGCACCGGCCACGCAGGGTGCGGGACGACCCAGAGCGGCCGGGTGAAGCCGGCACCGCGCACGAGGCCGGCAACCGTGCGCGAGTGCAGGATCACTCCACGCGCATGCTCGAGGACGAAGGATGCGAGCGGAAAGTCCGCAGGACGCGACTCCCAGAGCGGCGAGATCCGCTTGTCGAGGACGCCGTGCGCAAGCAGTCGACCGACGACTCCGTTCTCGCGCTCCATCGCGTCGAGGTAGCCATGGCCGTCGCGTCGGCCGACCGTCATCCCGGCGACCAGGTGGTGAAGCACGAAGTCGTGCAGGACCACGACGCCGGGCTCCTTGCGGAGCGCATCGACGATCCAGGAGTGGGCGTCGGGATTGTTGCCCACGTGATACAGGGACACATCGGTTCCGCGAGGAGCCCTCGTGCGCCCGCGCTTCACGACGGTGACGTCGAGCCGCTGCCCGAGCGCAGGAAGCAGGAGCGCGCTGTAGTCGGCGATGCCGCTTCGCTCGGGCGGCATCGGCGAGAAGTACGCAACCCTCATCGCCTCGTCCCCCGAAGTCGCACAAGACGACTTTGTGGCTCAGAGCCACAAGGCGCGATTGCTCTCGCACGCCTGCCACTCACGCCAGCAATCTCCCGATCGCGCGATCCCAGGTGACCATCGCCGCGACAGCCTGGCCGGCACGACCGAGCGTGGCGGCGTCCTCGCGATGCTCGCGGAGCCAGCCGGCCGCGCGGGCGAGCTCGCCTGCTTCCGGTGACACGACGAGTCCCGTCGCGCCGTCGGCGACGACCTCCAGGGGGCCGCCCGCATCGGTCGTCGTGAGGACCGGCTTCTCGGAGAGGAACGCCTCGAGCGGCACCATCCCGTAGTCCTCGTCCACGGGCGCGTAGTAGACGGCGAGGCAGCGCGCGTAGAGATCGGCGAGCTCCTCCTCGGAGACGCGACCGGCAAAGCGGGCCCGCCCATCGAGACCGCGCTCGTGAGCGAGCTGCTCGAGCCGCTGGCGGTCGGGGCCGTCGCCCGCGATCACGACTCTAAGCCCCGCGTCGAGCGCGGCTGCCTCGAGCAGGAGGTCGATCCGCTT
>DATFEK010000044.1:0-4554 GCA_035251305.1 Gaiellaceae bacterium
CGTCGGCGACATCGAGTCGCTGCCCTTCCTCGAGGCCATTCGCCAGTTCCGCCGTGAGGTCGGGCCGGAGAACGTCGTCTACCTCCACG
Organism: Gaiellaceae bacterium; assembly: GCA_035251305.1. Classification (GTDB taxonomy): domain Bacteria; phylum Actinomycetota; class Thermoleophilia; order Gaiellales; family Gaiellaceae; genus GMQP-bins7. The sequence continues at coordinate 90 of DATFEK010000044.1, forward strand.
TCACGCTCGTCCCCTTCATCCCGGCCGCGGGAGAGCTGAAGACGAAGCCGACACAGCATTCGGTGAACGAGCTCCGGCGTATCGGCATCCATCCCGACGTCGTCGTCTGCCGCTCGACCGAGCCCCTCTCGGACGACATCCGCGACAAGATCGCGCTCTTCGCCGACGTCGACCGACGCGCAGTCATCGCCTCGCCCGACGTCCCGGACGTGTACGTGATCCCGGAGGTGCTCCAGGCGGAAGGGCTCGACACGCTCGTGTGCGAGAAGCTCGACCTCGACACGCAAGTCGCCGAGCTCGGCGAGTGGAGCGAGCTGACGGAGCGGAGCCGCGACCTCCGCGAGGACGTCGAGATAGCGCTCGTCGGCAAGTACGTGAAGCTGCACGACGCCTACCTCTCGGTGCACGAGGCGCTGAAGCACGCGGGCGTGCACTCGGGCTGCCGCGTACGGGTCCGCTGGGTCGACGCCGAGCACATGTCCTACGAGGAGGCGGTTCGCGAGCTCGAGCAGGTCGACGGCGTGCTCGTTCCAGGTGGATTCGGGGCACGTGGCTGGGAGGGGAAGATCCTCGCTTGCCGCGTTGCGCGAGAGCGCGAGATCCCATACCTCGGGATCTGTCTCGGCATGCACGTCGCCGTCTCCGACTTCGCGCGACACGTCTGCGGCATGGACGGCGCCAACTCCACCGAGATGGACCCCGAGACGCCGTTTCCGGTGATCGACCTGCTCCCCGAGCAGAAGGAGATCGAGGATCTGGGTGGCACGATGCGGCTCGGAGCGCAAGCGGTCGAGCTCGTGGACGGGACGCGCGCGCGTGAGACGTATGGCGAGCTCGTGATCCACGAGCGACACCGGCACCGCTACGAGGTCAACAACGAGCTCCGGCCCGGGCTGGTCGATGCCGGCCTCGTCGTCTCGGGGACGTTCCAGGACGGGCGGCTGGTCGAGATCGTCGAGCTTCCCGACCATCCGTGGTTCGTCGCAAGCCAGTTCCACCCAGAGTTCAAGTCGCGCCCGACGCGCCCGGCGCCCCTCTTCCGCGGCTTCGTCGGCGCCGCGCTCGACCGCGCCCGTTCGCGGGCGGGCGAAGCCGTTCACACAGCCTGACTTCCGCGCCCGATCTGGGCTCGGTCGCCTCCTGCAAGTGAGCTTTGACCTAGCGGACCTCGATCGTGGCTCCGACGGCCGCACGGATTCCGCCGGGGCTGTCCACGACACCGTTGTTGTCGATCCGAGCCTTCGCGTAGAAGTGAGAGAGGACCGCGAGTCCATGGCGTAGGCGGTCTCCGGAGGCGAGGTCCGGCCGGATCGTTCGAATCCAGTTGTCGGCGATCTCGCAGTGCGAGTAGTCACCGCAGTAGACGCCAATCCCGAGAGCGTTCTCCACGTCGTTTCGTGTCACCTCGCCCATCGACATCTCCGTGACGGCGATCCCGCGCATCGTGGTATCGCTGACGTGGTTCTCGCGGAAGTCGACGTGCGCCATGTGCGAGACGATCCCCTCTCGACCTCCCGTCACCGTGCATTCGGAGACACGGCTCGACGGGAGGTCGAAGGCAAATCCGATATCGATTCCCTGCGTGTACTCCCCTTCCATTCGCACGCTGCAATCACGAATGGTCACGGAACTACGGCGGGCGTGGATCCCGTCCATCGAGGCACCCGACACCGCAACGTGGTCGAGCAGGACGTTCTCGGCTCCCTCGATCTCGATCCCGTATTCGCCGCCCTCGACCGCGATGTCGCGCACGACGACGTCGTCGGCAGTTATGACGATTCCCCCGCGCACGACCGCTCCCGGCTCTCCGAGGAGTTTCTGCGAATGGTCGAGCACGAGCGGCCCCGCGTGGATACCCGGTTCGAGCACGATCGTGGGAGGCTGGGTAGCTGCCGCAGTGCCGAGTACGACCAGAACGGCGCACGGTGCGACGAGGAAGAGACCCTTGCCGGCCAGCCCCAGCTCGCCCCCGTCTTCGGCGTACGTGAGTCGGGCGAGCGGAAACGCCGCGTGCGCGAGAACCTGCGCGACGAGCCACGAGCCGACGAAGAACCAGAGTGCCGGACGGAGTGGGGCGTCGATCCCGAGCAGGAGAACGATCCCCATCGTGACGCAGAGCTCGAGCACGCCGAGCGGGACTGCGGCCCACCCGGGCTGGTACGGAAGCGAGCGGTGGTAGACGACCAGGTCGAGCGCCAGCCCTGCGCCGAGCATGGCTCCAGCCAGCTCGACGGGCCACCAGGCCTTGATGACGAGCGCGATGACGCACGCAGCGAGGAACGGGATGGTCACCGCCGCCAGTCGAGACTCGAGTCGCCCTCTCAGGGTGTACGACATGCCTTCACCCTTCGTAGGAATCGCCGTGCGATGTATTTCATCCCGACGAGGGTGTCCGCAGCCGGATACGTCCACTGCGCGGGCGCACCCGCCAACGCGATCGTCCGCACGTCGTCGGTAAGGGCCGGGATCGTCCCGTCGCGTGCGAGAACGATCCAGCGCCCCTCGGTCGCGAGACCGTGCTCCGCCACGAGACCTCGCAGCAGCGGGTCGTGCGCGAATCCCCTCCGGAAGCCAGTCGCGCAGATGACCTGCGCTTCGCCGTCGACCGACTCCGCGACTCGGAAACGACCCTCCCTTCGCGCCTGCTCGAGAGGCTCGTCCCACTCGCGCCCAGGCGGATATGACGGCTCTCCGAGGCGGGCGAGCAACGCCACTCGATCCTCGTTCTCGGAGGCCTGAAAGGCTGCGAGCCCGGCCTTCGAGAAGAGCGGTCGTGGGACGTTGAGCGGCCGTCGCGACGGCTCACGGCGTCGCACGGACACGACCTCGGCTCCGGCCGCGAGCGCGTTCAGCCACTCGGTCGCCGCCGCCATCCCCGCGCCGACGACCGCGACTCGGTCCTCGTAGTGGTGCGGCTCGTAGGCGTGAACCGTCCTCGGATCGGCGCCGAGCTCGTCGGGCACGCTGAGGCCGGGGTGGCCCGGCGCGAGGAGGACGTGCCGGAAGCTGCCGGCGTCGTCGATCTCGAAGCCGCGCTCGGCGGCCTTCACCCGCCCGACTCGGCGGCGCGAGAAGCTCTCGTCCCAGCCACTGCCGTCGCGCAGCTCTTCCACATGCTGGAGGAACTCGGGGACGGTCGGGCGGTAGCGGTTGCACACCGTCTGCACGAGCGGAGCGGGAGAGCGTCGGCGGAGCGCCTCCCTCGGCGCAAGCCCAGGGAACGAGCGCGGATAGCAGTGGCCGTCGCTTTCGGAGCGCATGCGGCGCTGGCGGATCGCTTCTGCTCGCGGCCGCCACGCGGAGACCGGGTCCGGGTCCGTGTCGAAGACGGCGATCTCGCCGGGTTCGATTCCTCCGTGTCGCAACGTCACGTACACGACGAAACTCGCGAGGCCGCCGCCGACGATTGCGCACGAGCGATCCATGTCGCTACTTCACCGAACCCGCCAGCAGCCCCTGGACGAAGTAGCGCTGGAATGCGAAGAACACCAGCAATGGGATCGCGAGCGAGAGGAACGCCGCGGGCGCGATCAGCTCGAGGTTGGCCCCGAATGAGCGGAGCTGGGAGAAGATCGCGACGGTGATCGGCTGCGTCTCCTGGCCGAAGGTGAGCGCGACCAAAAGGTCGTTCCAGACCCAGAGGAATTGGAAGATGGCAAGCGAGGCGATCGCAGGGAGCCCGAGCGGAAGGATCACGCGGGCGAAGATCCGAAACTCCGACGCGCCGTCGATGCGAGCTGCCTCGATGAGGTCCTTGGGGATACCGATGAAGAAGCTTCGGAGCAGGAAGATCGCGAACGGAAGCCCGAACGCGGTGTGGAAGAGGACGATCCCGACGATGGTGTCGTAGATCCCGAGATCGTTGTAGAGGGAGAAGATCGGGATCAGCGCCATCTGGATCGGCACGACGAGCAGCGCTACCACGGCGATGAAGAGCCAGTCGCGACCCGGGAACTCGAGCCAGGCGAACGCGTATCCGGCCAGCGCCGCGACGATGATCGGGATGATCGTCGCGCCGAGGGAGATCCAGACAGTGGTCCAGATCGCCGACGTGATCGCCTCGTTTCGGAGGATGTCGCCGTAATTGTCCAGCGTCGCCAGGCTCGGCCTCGAGAAGATCTCCCACCACCCCGCGGACCCGATCTCGGCCGGAACGACGAGAGACGTCAACAGGAGACCAAGCGTGGGGACGAGCCAGAGCAGGCCGAGAAGGACCAGGGCGATGTAGACGGGCGTCTTCCCAAGGTAACGGACGATCTTCTGGCCGGTCGTCTCGGGAACGACGACCGGCCCCTCGGCGGTGGCAGTCACGGTCGTCATCTAGACCTCCCTCCGGAACCGGCGGACGTTCAACGCGAGCACGGGGACGACGAGGAGGAAGAGGAACACCGCGATCGCCGACCCGAGCCCGAAGTCGCGTACGCCGCCGAACGACGTGCGCCACATGGCGAGCGCGATCACGTTT
>DATFEK010000048.1:0-4152 GCA_035251305.1 Gaiellaceae bacterium
GTCCCGCGCACCTTCACAAGGCCGCGCGTGCCGAAGAACTCCACCGACTCGGGCCAGAACACACAGGTCCAACCACCCTTGTTCGGGCTCTTCTGCAAGGTAGCGGTGAACTCCTCGTCCATCGGGATCTCCTCTCGATCGCCTCGTAGGTTGGACCGGCGCCGCGGCGAGAACTCATCGCGGCGGGACGGGAACTCGCTTCGGCGGATTCCCGTCCCGCGAGGTGGGTCAGGTCAGTCGGCGACGAGCTTGAACTGCGTACCCGTCGGGTCGGTTGCGACGGCGAGACGGCCGTACGGCGTGTCCTCGGCCGGCCGGACGACCTTGCCGCCGAGCTCGGCGATCTGCGCCAGAGCCGCGTCCGCGTCCTCGACGCCGAAGTAGACCGACCAGGACGCAGGGGCGCCGTCCGGCAAGAACTGGTTCGCGTCCATGATTCCCGCGAGCATGTTCTCGCTCTCGCCGAGCGTCGTGTAGCGAAGCTCGGGCGTGTCGCTCATCGCGTGCGTGTCCCACGTGAACACGTCGCGGTAGAAGGCGACGGATTGCTCGTAATCCCGCGTCTGCAGCTCGAACCAATTGGCGGTGCCGATCTCGTTTCGTACCTCGAACCCCTTCTGGGTGCCGGGCTGCCATACGCCGACAGCCGCCTGACCGGGGTCGGCGACCATGGCCATGGAGCCGTTGTCGGCCACGGCCATCGGCTCGAGGTGGACCTGGCCACCGTTCGCGGCTGCAGCCTTGACGGTCCGTTCGATGTCGTCGGTCAGCAAGTAGACGGTCCAGGCGTCGGGATAGCCCTGCTGACCGTCGTTCGACATGCAGCCGGCAACGTGCTTGCCGTCCTTCAGGAACGTGAAATAGCCCCCGAACTCGGGGCCCGCCGACTCGGTGGTCCACCCGAAGAGCTGTCCGTAGAAGTCAGTGGCTTTGTCGGTGTCGGAGCTGTAGAGATCGATCCAGCAGGGCGCCCCGACGACGAGCGTGGGTGCAGGCACGGAGTCCTCCTAGTGAGCTGGTACGGATCGTCGGAAGGTTTGACCTCTCGTCGTCCCGGAACTCATCGGTCTTCTCCATCTCTCGGGAGTTCAAACCTCGGCGGGCGCGTAGGTCGCGAGGATCGCGCCCGACGTCGTCACCTGGCTGTCCGCGAGCCTGAGCGACCTGAGCACCCGTCGTCACGAAAGATGCGTAGCCGCCACCCAGGACCACGGGGTCGATCATCACCCGGAGCTCGTCGACGAGGTCGTGCTCGATCAGCGTCGCGACGAGCATCGTGCTGCAAGCCCATCGGTCGTCGCGAAGCTCAGAGCGCTGCGACCGCACGCACGGCGGCGTCGAGCTCGGCAGGGGTGTTGACGATCCCCGGACCGAGCCGGACGTAGCGCTCCGCATACGGCGTCGTGCTAGCCACGATGCGGCGCGCAGCCAGGCGTCGTACGACCTCGTGGGAGTCGATACCTCCTACCACGAAGCAGACGAGGCCGGCAGAGAGGCCGGCGCCCGCAGGCGTACGCAACCGAACGCCTCGCACGTCCTCGAGGCGGGTCTTGAGACGTGCTGCCAGCGAGTGCACGCGGGACTGCACGCGCGACCTGCCGATCGACTCGTGAAAACGGAACGCCTCGGCGAGGGCCCAGCGGTGCTCGAAGGAGTGGAATCCCCCCGGCGTCAGGCGGGCGCCGTCGGGCGGGCCAGTCGGCGCCGCGCCTGCGAGCCAGGCGCCGTAGCTCGCACCATCGTCGAAAGAGGGGATGGTCGGCCGAAGCAGCTCACGGACTCGTGCGTTGGCCCAGAGAATGCCGGTCCCGCGTGGCCCGTACAGCCACTTGTGACAGCCCGAGACAAAGGCGTCGCAGCCGAGATCTCGGACAGTCCCCGCCTCCGCACCGAAGCCGTGGACGCCGTCGACACAGAGGAGCACCCGCTCGGGCAGCTCTTCTGCGATCCGGCGCAGGGGCAGCTTGACGCCAGTGCTCGAGTGCACCCACGTCACCGCGACGACACGAGTTCGTCCCGTGACGGCTCGGCGGAGTCGCCCGACGATCTCGTCGGCAGAGGCACGTCGCGGGTCGTCGTACAGCCGCACCCGCCGTATTCGCGCACCCGACAGCCGGAGCGCCTCGTGCGTGGCGTAGAAGTCGTGCTCGGTCGTCAGCACCTCGTCGCCTGCCTCGAGCGAGAGCCGCGTGTAGAGGAGACCCAGCCCCATCGTCGTCGAGTCGGTGAGAGCGATCTCGGTCGCCGGTACCCCGAGATGGCGACCGGCGGCTGCGCGGGCTTCGCCCGTCAGTCGTGCCTCGTTCGCGTGCAAGTACTCGACCGCGTTCAGGTCGAGTCCGCGCCGATGCCGCCCGATCGCCTCACGCACGGGTCTCGGATGCGCAGCGAGGAGGAACGACGCCAGGTGGACGCGATCTCGATCGAGCGCGAATTGAGCCCGCACGCCGGCCCAGCTGCGGAGATCCGACGCCGATTCCGCCTCGTCGACTGCGCCGAGCGCGAGCGCGCCCGCCGCAACGCCCGCACGGGCGAGCAGATCGCGGCGTGTGAGCTCAGCCATCGAGCTCGCGACCAGTCTCACCGGGACGTGGACCGTCCCGCCGCACGACCTCCCTGCCTCGCGTGAAGACGGCTTCGACGATCGGCGTCAAGACTCCAGGGTAGTCGTAGCCCCGACGCGCCGTCTCTACACTCACCGTCCAGTGACAATCACGGAATCGACCTGGACACCCTCGTCGTGGCGGGAGCTCACGGCCGGTCAGCAGCCCGATTGGCCGGATCAGGATGCCCTCGCCGCCGCCAGCGAGCGGCTGGCCGGGTTGCCGCCACTCGTCTTCGCCGGCGAGGCTCGGGCGCTCCTCGCCGCGCTCGGCGAAGTCAGCGAGGGTCGTGCGTTCATGCTCCAGGCGGGAGATTGCGCCGAGTCGTTCCGCGATGTCTCAGCACCGGCCCTCCGCGAGAAGCTGAAGGTGCTACTGCAGATGTCCGCGGTCCTGACCTTCGGCGCGACGCTCCCGGTCGTCAAGGTCGGGCGTGTCGCGGGGCAGTTCGCGAAGCCACGGAGCGAGCCGACGGAGGTCGTCGACGGAGTCGAGCTCCCGTCCTTTCGCGGCCACAGCGTGCACTCGGACGAGCCCACGCCGGAGGCACGCGTCCCCGATCCCGAGCGGATGGTGCAGGCGTACTACCAGGCGGCGTCGACCCTCAACCTGCTCCGCGCGTTCACGAAGGGCGGCTTCGCAGACCTGACACACGTTCACACCTGGAACCGCGAATTCGTCGCGAGCTCGCCTGCCGGCCAGCGTTACGAAGCGCTCGCGGACGAGATCGAGCGCGCGCTGCGGTTCATGCAGGCGATCGGGATCGACCTCACGACCGAGCGAACGCTCCACGAGGTCGACGTCTGGACGAGCCACGAGGGACTCCTGCTCCCCTACGAGGAGGCGCTGACGCGCCGGGACTCGCTCACGGGCCTGTGGTACGACTGCTCGGCGCACATGCTCTGGATCGGGAACCGCACGCGTGATCCGGAGGGCGCGCACGTCGCCTTCTTCTCCGGGGTCCTGAACCCGATCGGCGTGAAGCTCGGCCCGACCGCCACATCCGAGGAGGCAGTCGCGCTTGCCGAGGCGCTCAACCCCTCCCGGATACCCGGACGGCTGACCTTCATCACGCGCATGGGCGCCGAGCGAGTGCGCGATTCGCTCCCGCCCCTGCTCGACGCGGTGCGCAGGACCGAGATACCGGTCGTCTGGGCCTGCGATCCGATGCACGCCAACCCCGTTCGGACCGCCAACGGGACGAAGACCCGCAACTTCGACTCGATCATGCAGGAGCTGCACGGATTCTTCGCCGCTCACCGCGAGGTCGGAACGTGGCCGGGAGGCGTTCACCTCGAGTTCACGGGCGAGGACGTGACGGAGTGCCTGGGCGGCTCGGAGGCGGTGCTCGAGGAGCAGCTCGACCACCGCTACGAGACCCTCTGCGATCCACGTCTGAACGGCCGGCAGTCCCTGGATCTCGCGTTCCGCGTGGCCGAGCTCATGCGAGCGGTCTGAGCTCGTTCGACATGCGGCTGGCCGTCGTCGGGACTGGGCTCATCGGCGCCTCTGCGGGCCTCGCGGCCAGGCGAGCGAGCATTTCGCACGT
>DATFEK010000072.1:0-2788 GCA_035251305.1 Gaiellaceae bacterium
TCCGTGCCCGTGGCGCGTACGACACGGCATGATCGAGGCCGTCGTCTTCGATCTCGACGGCGTGCTCGTGGACTCCGAGCACGTCTGGGACGAGGTCCGAGAGGGTCTCGCGCACGAGCGCGGCGGGCGCTGGACCGAGCACGCGCAGGCCGCCATGATGGGGATGAGCTCGACCGAGTGGTCTCGCTACATGCACGACGTCATCGGGCTACCCGAGTCGCCGGAGGCGATCAATGCCGAGGTCGTGCGGCGCATGGAGGCGCGATACGCCGAGCACTTGCCTCTCGTCGAGGGCGCGGTCGAGGCCGTGGAGCGACTGGCCGGCTCGTTCCGGCTCGCGCTCGCGTCGTCGTCGAATCGTCCGCTGATCGGCGCGGTGCTGTCGGGGAGCCGGCTGGCAGGGCAGTTCGAGGTGACCGTCTCGTCGGAAGAGGTCGAACGCGGGAAGCCCGCCCCGGACGTCTTCCTCGAGGCGGCACGGCGGTTGCATGTTGCTTCGCATGCGTGTGCCGCGATCGAGGACTCCGGGAACGGCATCCGTGCGGCGAGCGCGGCAGGGATGCGCGTGATCGCGATTCCCAACCGCCGCTACCCGCCGCCGCCGGATGCGTTGGTGCTTGCAGACACCGTGCTCGACGCCCTCGCCGAGCTGAGACCGTCAGTCATCGATCCGAGGGCAAGCTGATGGGCGGATGGGCGGATGGGCTGATGGGCTGATGGGCGGATGGGCGGATGGGCTGATGGGCGGATGGGGCGGATGGCCCTGATGTTGGGGTCAACGCGATGTGGCTGTCGGCAGCCGACAGCCCTTGTGGCTCTGAGCCACAAGGTGCGCGGAGAAACTTCAGGACCGGCCGCGCAACTCCGCCGTCGCCGTCGCCTCCCGCATCTGCCCTCGAGCCTTCGAGATTCCGGGCGCACGCCCGGCGATCACCTCCGCGACGAGCTCGTGCCGAATCGCTTGTACGGCTTTCCGGCGCTCGCGCTCGGCTCGGATGAACCGGCGCAGGTGAACGTAGCTCGGGCGGGTGAGACCGAGCCGATCGCACTCCCGACCAACGCGCCGACAGATCTCTGCGATTGGCTGTCGCCCGTCGTCCAGCGCCCGAGCGGCCGCGCGGATGCGCTCGTCGTAACGCGGAGCACTCGACGCCACCCTTCGAGTTTGGCGCCTCCAGAGATCTCGTTTGCAACGAGTGTGCGTCAACTGCGGCTCACAGAGGCGCAGGCGCCCGCTCGCGCGTGCCGCCCCTTGTGGCTCTGAGCAACGAGGTGTCACCACGTCGAACGGGATCCCCGCCAGAGATCGCCTTGTGGCTCAGAGCCACAAGGCGATCACACGTCCAGCGAGAGTTCGGGCTTGGCATCGGTAGGCGACGCATCCCTGGAAGCGAGTCTTCGCTCTGTTGTAGACGCGAGTCTTCGCTCCGTGCGCGACGGATGTGCGGGTACGTTTTTCAAGTTCAGCCTGAATGCGAACTTCGCTGGGCGATCGCGCTGACAATCCTGCCGAGCCCGACGCGGGCGCGACTTACTCGACCCGGCCGAGTAGGACGCAGGCGTTGTGCCCGCCGAGCCCCATCGCATTCGACAGCGCAACATCCACCTGCACGCGTCGCGCCTCGTTCGGCACGTAGTCGAGATCGCACTCGGGATCCGGGTTTCGGTAGTTGATCGTCGGCGGAAGCACGCGTTCGTGCAGCGCACGGACGCACATCATCGCCTCGACCGCCCCCGCAGCCCCGAACAGGTGCCCGAGCACCGACTTCGTCGACGAGACGGCGAGCTCGTATGCGTGCGATGCGAACACGTCCTTGATCGCTTTCGTCTCGGCGAGGTCGCCCTGCGGCGTCGACGTCCCGTGCGCATTGATGTATCCGACCCGCTCGGGCGCGATTCCCGCCCGAGCGAGTGCGGCCCGCATCATCTCCGCGACGCCGATCGACTCGGGATCGGGCTGAGCCATGTGGTGCGCGTCGTTGGACGTGCCGTAACCGAGCACCTCCGCGTACACGCGTGCACCACGGGCCTGCGCGCGCTCGAGGTCCTCCAGGAGCAGCACGCACGCGCCCTCGCCCATGACGAACCCGGCGCGCGTCGCGTCGAACGGCCTCGACGCGAGCGTCGGATCCTCCTCCTCCGCAACCAGTCCGCGCATCGCGCAGAAACCGGCGAGGATCACCGGGTGCATGCAGGACTCGGTGCCGCCGGCCAAGACGACGTCCGCGTCGCCCCGCCGGATCGTCTCCGCTGCCTCCCCGACGGAATGAGACCCCGTCGCACACGCGGAGACAGGCGCGTAGTTCGGGCCGCGTAGCCCGAGATCGATGGCGATCTGACCGCTCGCGGAGTCGACCAGGACATTCGGCAGGAACCAGGGCGAGACGCGATCGTGGCCCCTGGCCCGCAGGACCTCGTCCTGCGCGAGGACGCCCATGACGCCCCCGATCGCCGAACCGACGAGGACGCCCGCGCGAGCCGGGTCCACTCCGTCCGCGCCTGCGTCGACCCACGCCTCGCGTGCAGCGGCAACCGCGAGCACGACGTTGCGCTCCAGTCGCCGCGCATCCTTCGGGCCCACCACGGCCTCCGGGTCGAACCCCTTGACCTCCGATGCGATGCGCACTGGATATCCGGTCGCATCGAACGACTGGATCCAGTCCACCCCGCTCCGTCCGGCGACCGCTGCCTCCCACGTCGACTCGGCGTCGAGCCCCAGCGGCGTGACGGCGCCGAGGCCGGTGACAGCAACGCGACGCATCGCCGTAGCCTACGGCTCGATCCGGGT
>DATFEK010000083.1:0-12649 GCA_035251305.1 Gaiellaceae bacterium
GCGGTCGGTGACGAGGGCTTCTACTCGGCCGAAAGCTGGGAGTCGCTCCAGGTCGCCGAGGGCAGTGCGGAGGTCGCGCTTCGGATGGGCGTGGAGCTGGGTGATCGCATTCGGTTCGAGACCGAGGTGGTCTCGGTCGCAGTGGCTGCGCACGGCTGCCATGTGACCCTCCTCTCGAACGAGGTGATCGACACCGAGGTGGTCGTTTGCGCCTTGCCCGTCAGCGTCCTCCATGGCGTTCGGATCGAGGGAGTCGCGCCCGAGCGGCTCGTGTCACTCCGTGCGCAGCGCCACGCGCGGGCGGCGAAGGTCGTCACGGTCTACGACCGCGCCGTCTGGGCGGACGTAGGAGCGAACGGCCTCTGCGACGGTGAGCAGCTCCTGTCGTCGACGTGGCCGCAGCGCCCCGGCGTGCTCTCCGGGCTCATCGCTCCGGAGCGCCTCAGCTGGCTGCTGTCCACGGTGGAGGAGGATCGCGAGCGTGTCCTGCACGACGAGCTCGTGCGCATGTACGGGCCCGACGCGGGTGTCCCCCGTCACACGTTTCTTAGGCTCTGGGCGACTGACCCGTACACGCTCGGCTACACGACGCACTGGTGGCCGGGAGACGTCATGCGAGTCGGCCCGCGGCACGGGACACACGACCCGCCTTTCTACGTGTGCGGCTCCGACCAATGGGTCGCCGGCTACATGGAGGGAGCGGTGCGGACGGGCCGGGCGGCCGCGGCCGCCGCTCTCGGAAAGGAAGCGTGGGTCCCCGCCTGATCGAGGCCGATGTCGCCGTCGTCGGTGCCGGAGTCGCCGGTCTTGCCGCCGCCACGCGTCTGGGCGACGAGGGCCGGAGCGTCGTCGTCCTCGAAGCGCGGGACCGTGTCGGTGGTCGGCTGTGGAACACGGAGATCGGCGGCGAGGCCAACGAGCTCGGCGGCGAGTGGGTCGCCCCGTACCACGCGCGGCTGCACGCTCTGCTTCCCGAGCTCGGCATCGAGCTCTTTCCCGCATACCGCGACGGCGACGACGTGTACGTCGACGATTCGGGTCGGGCGCACAGGCACTCAGGCGGGGCGACCGGTCTCTCCTCGAGCTCCGAGCGCGCGCTGAAGGATGCGGACGCGAAGCTGGACGCGCTCGCGAAGGAGCTCGATCCGGAAGCTCCCTGGGAGCATCCGGACGCAAGGGCCCTCGACACGACGACGTTCGACGAGTGGCTGCGCAGGGAGGTTGATGACGCGACTGCGCGGGACAACCTGAGTTCCTACCTCTCGGACGGTTTCCTCACGAAGCCGGCTCACTCGTTCTCGGTGCTCCAGGGGTTGTGGGCGATCGCCGGCGCCGGTGGGACGTACGAGCTCTTCGCCGGGGAGCAGTGCCTCGCCTACCGAGTCGTGGGCGGCTCGCAGCTCATCCCGATCCGCCTCACGGAGCGTTTGGGTGAGCGAGTCGTCTTGAACGCGCCGGTTCGATCGGTCCGCTGGTCGGAGCAGGGTGTCGAGCTCGATGCGGGCCCGGTGCGAGCACACGCACGCGCTGCAATCGTGGCGATACCGCCGAACCTCACGGGGTCGATTCACTTCGAGCCGGCTCTTCCGGCATGGCGCATGCGGCTCCAGCAAGCGACCTCGCAGGGCTACGTGATCAAGTTCCTCGCGGTGTACGAGGAGCCCTTCTGGCGTGCGGACGGGCTCTCGGGCGAGGGGATCGCACCACATCAGTTCGTGCGCGAGCTCTACGACAACTCGCCTCCCTCCGCATCGGTCGGCGTCCTCTGCACGTTCCTTCCGGGTGAGCAAGCCGAGCGCGCGGCCCGCATGAGCCCGGACGCGCGCAGGTCCGCCATCCTCGACGGCCTCGCGAAGTTCGTCGGCCCGCTTGCCCTCGACGCAACGGACTACATCGAGACGGACTGGTCGGCGGAGGAGTGGACGCGTGGCGCCTATGCCGCGACGTTCGGCGTGGGCGGCCTCACCCGCTTCGGCCCGGATCTCCGCCGGCCGGTGGGCCCGATCCACTGGGCATGCGCGGACATCGCCGGCTTCGGGCACATGCACGTCGAAGGAGGCATTCGCTCGGGCGAGGCCGCGGCGACGGCCGTCGTCACCGCCTAACGAGTCGGCTCGGTCTCAAGCGCCGAACTCATGCACTGCGGAGCCGGTCTGGCCTCGGGCGGCACGAGCTGCCTTCCAGAGCAGGAAGCCGGCGAGCGCGATCACGACCGTAGCGGCCAGCGTCAGCGTCGCGAGCGCGTTCAGGGCGGGCGTCGGCGCGGTCCGCCCGGTCCCGTAGATCCGGACCGGGACGGTATCCGTGTTCGTGCCGGACGAGAGGAACTGGCTGATGACGAAGTCGTCCATCGAGATCGCAAAGACGACGATCCCGCTGGCGACGATCGCCGGCACCAGCATCGGCAGCAGCGCCAGCCGTACGGCCTGCAGCTGCGACGCGCCGAGGTCGCGCGCGGCTTCCTCGTACTCCGGTCCGATCGCGAGCAGCCGTCCTCGGACGATGATCAACACGAAGACCAGCGAGAACGTGATGTGCCCGATCGCCTGCGCCATCGTCCCGAGCTGGATGAACGTGAGCAGGTGCACGAAGACGAGGAAGAACGCCGTGCCGAGAACGATCTCGGGAGTCACGAGGGTCGCGAGCGAGACGGCGCGCGAGCCGCCGGCGATTCGCCCGCGCCAGCGCGTCAGGCCGATGGCAAGCGCGACGCCGAGCGGAACGGTGACGATCACCGCGATCGCGGCGAGCCGCAGGCTTTGGAGGAGCGCGGCGCGCAGGTCGGGGTCGTGAAGGACGGACAGGTCGGGATCCTCGTAGTACCACCGGAGCGACCAGCCCTGCGCGGTCGAGCGAGAGCGGCCCTCGTTGAACGAGAAGCGGATCGCGATGAGGATCGGGACGATCGACCAGGCGAGGTAGAAAGCGGTGAAGAGCACGAGAAACCGCGGCTTCCCCCACGGGTTCGCCCACCATTCGCGAAGCCGCTTCATGTGCCGGCTCTCCGCTGCGCCCGCGCAGTGGCGACGATGTAGTAGCCCATCAGCACCGCGAGGAACAGCATCAGGACGACGACGAGCGCAGCGCCGACCGGGATCTGCTGGCCGCCGCGAATGTAGAGGTAGATCTGGTTTCCGAGCATGCTCGTGGACGGCGAGGAGGCCAGCAGGTCCGGCGTGTAGTAGTCGCCGAACATCGGCAAGGCGATGATCACGATGCTCGCGAGCACGGCGGGCATCGAGAGCGGGAGCGTGACGAGCCGGAACGTCTCGAACGGGCTAGCGCCCAGATCGCGGGCCGCCTCGAGCAGGCTCCGGTCGATCCGGTCCAGGAAGGCGTAGAGCGGCAGGATCATGAACGGGACGTACCCGTACACGAGGCCGAGGATCACCGACGACGCGCGCCCGTCGAGCCAGGTGCGCGGAGCGTCGAGGATCCCGATCCGGACGAGGACGTCGTTCACCCACCCGTCGTCCTGCAGCAGGTTGATCCAGGCGAGCATCCGCATCAGGTAGCTGATGAAGAACGGGGCGATCAGCCCGAGGAGAAGCAGTCCCTTCCAGCGGCCCCCGTACCGTGCGACGTAGTACGCCACCGGGTACGCGATTGCGAGCGACAGCGACGTCGCGATCGTGACGTAGACCAGCGTGCGGAGAAAGACCGTCTGGAATGCGGCACCGCTCGTGAAGAGACCCTCGAGCACGAACTCGAACGCCGCCGTGTTCCAGCGGAGCGGGTTCCACTCGGGCACGGGCGTCTGGAAGATCGGGTCGATGCTCCCGAACGCGACGCACAGGATCACGTAGAAGGGGAGGAGGAAGAAGACGCACAGCCACGCGACTCCGGGCAGCGCTAGCCCAGCCCAGAACGCGTTCCCGCTCTTGGTGCCGCCTACGTCGTGGCCGGCGTCTTCAGGCACCCGCCTTGAACTCGGCCCAGGCGTTCTGATACGCGGTCGCCCCGGTCGGCGTCAGCTCGGTGATGAAGTGACCCTGGTCGAAGTCGCTTTCGCGGACGATCGCCGCCTTCAAGTTCGGCGCCACGACCTCGTCCGTCACCAGGCGGTCGGGATCGAGCGACGTGAAGGGCGGCTGGTAGCCGACGAAGTTGGTGAAGTTCTCGTAGCCGTGCGTCTCGTCGAGCAGGTAGTTCAGGAAATGGTGCGCGAGGACGGGATTCTTGGCCGAGCGCGGGACGGCGAGATTGTCGTTGCCGATCGTTCCCTCGCCGTCGGGCGGGAACCAGAAGCCGAGCGCCTCGACGTCGACTCCCTCCGGGAGGTACCACTGCGCCGAGATGGCGCTGCCCGACCACATCTGGTGCACCCACGCGAGACCCTCGGGGAGGTTCGTGTAGTCGTTCGTCGAGTACTTGACGTTGACGGCGGGGATCAGCGACTTGAGCTCTTCCTTCGCGAGCTCGATGTCCTCCGGGTCCTCGGTGTTGATGTTCGAGATCCCGTTCTTCAGGAGCATGTGACCGATGGCATCCCGGCTGTCGTCGAGAATGTAGGTCTTGCCCTTGTTCGCCTCGTCCCAGTAGATCTCGTAGGGATTCGAGAGCTTGTCCGGTGTCGTCGAGATCTTGTCCGTGCGGTAGCCGACGCCCGTCGTCCAGGTCACGTACGGGACCGTGTAGCGCGACTCCCCGTCGTACCACGGGTCCTGCACTGAGGCCCACACGTTGGCAAGGTTCGGGAGGTAGTCGTGGTTCAGGGGCTGGAGGAGCTTGCCGACCACGAGCCGGCCCAGACGGTCTGGAACGGGGATGAAGACGTCGTAGTCAACCGCTCCCGAGGAGATCTTCGCGATCGCCTCGTCCATCGTGTCGAAATAGGTCTCCTCGACCTTGACGCCGTACTCCGTGCCGAAGTCCTTCTTGATCCGCGGCCAGAGATATCCGTTCCAGTTGTAGATGCGGAGCGGCCCGGACTCCGGCTCGAGCCCGGACGCGATCATCGGGTTGTCGTCGTAGAGCGACCACGTGACCGGGTTGTCCGGTGTCGCTATCTGGAGCTCGTCTGCCGCACTCGTTCCGTTCCCGCTGCCGCAGGCGGCGAGGATCGTGCTCAGACTCGAGAGGCCGATCACTCCGGCCGCCGAGCGTCCGAGAAACTCGCGCCGTCCGAACCTCGATTCACGTGGGTGGAGCATCGCGCCCTCCTCCTTCCCGCCTGCCGGTCGACCCCCGCGGGAGTGAACCACAGTCCGCCCAACCGGTCAATTCGAGACTACGACGAGGGCGTCGACGGCTACTGCTCCCTCCGGTCCGACGATCAGCGGGTTGACGTCGATCGACTCGATCTCGGGATGTGCGGCTGCGACTCGACCGAGCGCGACGAGGGTCCGTGCGACGCCATCGGACGGATCATCCACGTCCACGTCTGCGACGAGCTCCCGAGCCGCATCGAGGTCGAGCGGCGGAACGGTTGCCGTGACGCGAGCGAGCTCCTCGACAGCACCCCCGCCTGCTCCGACGACCAGCACGGGCCCGTAGTCGGCGTCTCGGCTCATACCGCAGAGCACCTCCACGCCCCGTGCAACCTGCTGCGCGACGAGAACCGATCCACCGAGGCGGCGGGCGGCTTCCGCCGCTTCCTCGGGCGAGGTGACATCCAGGGCGACGCCTCCTTCTCGGCTCTTGTGGGCCGGACCGTCCCGTTTCACGACGAGTGGCGCGCCGAGCTCCCGAGCAGCCTGCGCAGCTTCCTCGGGCCCGGCTGCACGGCGGCGCGGCGCGAACTCGACGCCGTAGCGCTCCAGGACGAGCGCGGACTCGTGCTCCGGAAGCGAACCGGGAACGAGGAGATCTCGGAGATCGGGCGGATCTCGATCCACGGTCGGAGGTCGCCAGGGACGTCGCAGCGCCACGTTGGCGAGCGCCTGCATCGAATCGCGAGGACCGCGGAGGAGCGGCACGTCGAGCTCCCGCGCCAGTTCTTGGAACGGATGCGGCGGGTCCGCGCTATGCACTGTCGTCATGGCACAGAAGAGGTCGTGCTCGTCGGCGAGGCGTGCGAGCGTGCGAAGCGTCAGCTCGCACCAATCGTCGTTGCCCGGGTCGCGGAACTGTGACAGGTCGGCCTGGCCGAGGAGTATGTCGAACGCCTTCGCCTCTGCCATGAGCTCGAGCGACCGGGGGTAGACCTCGCCCTCGTCGGCGATGCCCCATGCGTCGAGAGGGTTGCCGGGCGCGAGAAAGTTGGGAAAGGCACGGCTCAGCTCGCCCGCGAGCTCGCTCGGGAGCGGGTGGAATGGGACGCCCGCGGCCTCGGCGTGGTCCGCCAGTAGCGCGCATTCGCCGCCCGACTCCGAGATGCCGCCGATTCGCGTCCCGCGAGGCCAGCGGCGTCGTCCGAGTATCTCGAGGGTCTCCACGAGCTCGTGGAAGTCGTCGACCTCGATCGCGGAGTACCGTCTGAGCACGGCCGAGAAGGCGCGCTCCGAGCCGACGAGCGCGCCCGTGTGGGACAGGGCCGCGCGCGCCGCCGCGTCCGAGCGGCCGACCTTGAGACACGCGACGGGTTTTTCCGCTGCCGCGCACGAGGCAAGTGACCGGAGAAACGCCTCGGGCCGCCTCACCGTCTCGAGAAAGAGCCCGACCGCACGGGTGCCGTCGTCCTCTGCGAAGAAGGACAGGAAGTCGGCCGCGTCCGTCACCGCCTCGGCGCCCGACGAGATCACGCACCGAAGGCCGATCCGGCCGCCGAGCGAGAGGAACGCGTCCGCGATCGACCCGGACTGGCAGAGGACGGCGACGTGCCCGGGCGCAGTCGTCTCGGGCGGGCTCCCGTTCCAGGCCGCGGGCCCGCCGGGGACGACGAAACCCATGCAGTTCGGGCCGAGGAGCACTGCCCCGAGAGTTCTCGCGCGCGCCGCGAGCCGCTGCGTGGTGAGCTTCGCGGCCGCACCTGCCTCGGCTCCGACGCCTGGGACGACGAACGCTCGAACGCCTGCGGCCGCAGCGCCTTCGAACGCAGCTTCGACGCGCTCGTGGTTCACCATGAGGAACGCGACCTCGGGTGTCTCGGGCAGGTCGACGAAGCTCGCGTAGCACCGAAGCCCGGCCACCTCGTCCCGGTTCGGGTTCACCCCCCACGCAGGGACACCGCTTCTCACGACCGTCTCGACCGCGGCCAGGTTGCGCGGAGATGCGCCGACGACGGCGATCGAGCGAGGGAGGACGAGTGCGCGGACGTCGGACACGGCGCGCATTCTTGCGTCTGTCGGGAGATAGCATCGCGGCCCATGACTCACGAGAAGCGCGTCGAGATCCGGTGGAGCGACGTGGACGCGTACATGCACGTCAACAACGCCGTCTACGCCAGCTACCTCGAGGAGTGCCGGGACGAATGGGTCGATCGCGCCCTCGCTGGGGTCAGCGACACCTGGGACTTCGTTCTCGCTCGCGTCGCGATCGACTTCAGGCGCGAGCTGCGCCTCGAGGACGACGAGGTCGTCGTCTCGTGCGGCCTGGTTCGCATCGGCAACTCGAGCGTCACGCTGCGGGAGCAGATCCGGACGGTGGACGGCGACCTGTCCGCCGAGTCGGAAGCCGTCCTCGTGGCTCGCAACCGCGACGCAGGCCAGGCTCGGCCACTGACGGACGCCGAACGAGCGGCGCTCGAGCGTGTTCTCGAGCCTTCTTAGCGCGCTACGGGTCGGGCCGGTCGAGCTTCCGAACCGGATCGTCTCGACGGCTCATCAGACGACGCTCGTCCACGACCACCTTCCGAACGACGACTTCGTCGCCTACCACGAGGCGCGTGCCCGCGGCGGCGTCGGCCTGATCGTGCTCGAGGCGACGGCGGTCGACGCCAGCGGGCTCCTGACCTCGCACACGCTCGGCGGATATCTCCCCGAGATCGTGGACGGCTACCGAAGGGTGGCCGCCGCGGTGAGGCCGCACGGAACACATCTCTTCGTGCAGCTCTTCCACGGCGGTCGCGAGCAGATTGCGAGCGCGCCGCGGGCCCCGGCACTCGCGCCGTCCTCCGTACCGAGCCAGCGGTTCCGGACGGAGCCCCGCGCACTGCGTCCGGAGGAGATCGAGCGCATCGTCTCGGGGTACTCGAGGTCGGCCGCACTTGCTGCCGAGGCCGGTCTCGACGGGGTCGAGGTCTCGGCGGCTCACCGGTACCTCGTCGAGCAGTTCTTCGACCCAGCTCTGAATCGACGCGAGGACGAGTGGGCCGGAGGGCGGCGGTTCCTCCAGGCAGTTCTGGGGGCGGTGCGGACGGCGGCGCCGGGTCTCTGCCTCGGAGTGCGGGTTTCGGGGGACTCCGGTGTCGGCCTGGAGATCGCCGAGACGGCGGCTGCCGAGGGTGTGGACTATCTCTCGGTGGCGCTCGGGGACTCCTCGACCTATCTGGGCTCCGTGGGGATCGTCCCGCCTCCGCCGATCGAGGAGAACGCGGTGGCGCGGCATGCGGAGGGCTTCCGGCTCGGCCCGCCGCTGATTGCCAGCTCTCGGATCGTCGACCCGGAGCGCGCCGATCGCCTGATCGGCGACGGGACGGTCGATGCCGTCGGGATGACGCGGGCGCTCATCGCCGACCCGGATCTTCCTGTCAAAGTCGCCGCAGGCCGCCGCATCCTGCGGTGCATCGGGTGCAACGCGTGCATTGCCCACTACCACGCGGGAACGTCGATCGCGTGCGCCGTGAACCCTCGCACCGGGCGCGAACTGTCGCTTCCTCGAGCTTTGCCGGGAGCCCTTCGTGGTCGGCTCGTCGTGGTCGGAGGCGGTCCGGCGGGACTCGCGGCGTCAGTCGAGGCCGGGGAGGCGGGCCACGACGTCGTGCTGCTCGAGCGCACGGCGCGGCTCGGCGGTCAGATGGCCCTCACCCGGGACGCGCCTGGTGCCGCCGAGATCGGCCGTCGCCTGCTCGACCTGTTCGAAGCACGGTTGGCCGACGGGCGTGTCGAGGTACGTCTCGACACCGATGCGGACGTCCACACCGTTCTCGAGATCGGGCCCGCTGCGGTCGTCGTGGCGACAGGCGCCCGTCCGTTCGTACCTGCACTTCGGCTCGAGGGTGTCCCGGTCGCGCAGTCCTGGGACGTGCTGGCCGAGGGTTCCCCGAGTGGACTTCGAATTGTGGTTGCGGACTGGGGAGGCGACCCTTCCGGGCTGGACGTGTCCGAGGTGCTCGCGCTGGCAGGAAACGACGTAACGCTGGCGGTCGCGTCGGTCTCTGCGGGCGAAGCCGTGCATCAGTACCGGCGCAACCTCTATCTGCAGCGCTTGTATCGGGCGGGCGTCGAGATCCGCCAGCACCGCGCCCTTGCCGGAGCGAGCGCAGGTCTCGTCGACCTCGCGAACGTCTTCGCACCCGAGGTTCGGGAACACCTTCCCGCCGATCTTCTCGTGCTCGCACAGGGTCGCGTACCGGAGGACGAGCTCGCTCGTGACCTTCTGGCAACGGGGCTACGCGTCGAGGAAGCCGGAGACTGTCTCTCTCCTCGCTCGCTCGAAGAGGCGATCCTCGAGGGCACGCTTGCGGCCCGCGCCGTTCTCGCCTTGGCGTAGGCTCCGCGCCGTGATCGTCCCCGCTCTGCCCGGCGAGATCCGCGACCTGAAGGGGGCCGTCGGACGCTTCGTCGAGACGGAGGTGTACCCGCTCGAGGCGCGGATCGCCGAGCGCGGCTCGATCGATCCCGATGAGCTCGATGCGCTGCGGAGAAAGGCCCGCGACGCCGGTTTTGCGATGCTGAACATGCCGACCGAGCTCGGTGGCAGCAACCTCTCGATGCTCGGGCAGGTCGCGCTCGAGGAGGAGTCGGGAAAGGCGACGAATGGGCTCGGCTTCGCGGTCGTCGACCGCGGGCCGCGCGAGCTCCTCGAGATCGCGACGCCAGATCAGGTCGAACGCTTCGTGCTCCCGATCGTGCGCGGGGAGTACCGCGAGGCCTGGGCGCTGACCGAGCCCGGGGCGGGCTCGGACCTCGCGGGCTTGCAGGCGACGGCAGAGCACGACGGCGAGGAGTGGGTCCTGAACGGAGAAAAGTGGTTCGTGACGAGCGAGGGAGATCCCGGCGTCTACATCGTTCTCGCGCTCGCCGGGGAGGAGCAGGCGCTGTTTCTCGTGGGCCCGGGCGCGGAGGGGCTCGAGATCCGGCGAACGCCGTCCTTCCTCCACGACCCGTACATCGACCACCACCCCGAGATCGTGTTCCGGAACTGTCGAGTCCCCGAGGCGAACCGCGTTCCGGCGAGCGGCGACACGGGCGCGAAGGAGTGGATCCTCGTCGAGCGGCTGTTCATCGCAGCGCGTTGCTGCGGCGCGGCGCTCCGGCTCGTCGACGACACGGCATCCTGGGCGCAGGAGAGGGAGGCGTTCGGATCACCTATCGCCGAGTACCAGGGCATCTCGTTCCCGCTCGCGGACTCGCTCACCGAGCTGCACGCCGCTCGTCTTCTCACCTACCACGCCGCGCATGCGTTCGACTCGCTCGAGGACCGGAAGGTCGTGCACGGAAAGGTCTCCATGGCGAAGCTGTACGCGTCGGAGATGGCGGGTCGGGTGGCCGATCGCGCGGTGCAGGCACTGGGCGGGCGCGGCTACATGGTCGAAAGCCCCGCTGCGCGGTTCTACCGCGAGCTACGCGTCGACCGGATCTGGGAGGGGACCAGCGAGATCCAGCGCTCGATCATCTCCCGCGGGGTCTTCAAGCGCGGCGCAGCGCCGTACCTGGGCTGGGAGTAGGGCGGCTGCGTCAGGGCGAGCCCGGCGACGGCCGGCGAGGGGCCCCACGACGCAAGTTACAAGTTGTCACTAGCCGGCCCCCGGCGATGGCTCTGGCCGGTCCTGCCCTTGTGACAAGTTGTTGCAAGGGCTGTGTGACCTGCGGTGTGGGCGGCGGCGTATGCCAGGAGACACCGACCTCGGAGGTTCTCCCAAATGAAACGCTTGCTCCTCACCGTCGCTGCAAGCCTCGCCGTCGTCGCGCTCGCCGGCGCGGTCGGGCTTCCCGACCTCGCCGGCGCACGGGATGCCGCGCCCGCCGAGGACTCGATCACCGTCAGCGGCGTCGGCTCGGTCGACGCGGTTCCGAACGAAGCGCAGATGTCGTTCGGGGTCGAGACGCGTCGCGACACCGCCAAGGCTGCCGTTTCCGCAAACGCGGACGCCATGCGCAAGGTCCTGAACGCGCTGCGGCAGGCGGGAGGACGCGAGCTCGCCACCCAGTGGGTCACCGTGTACCCGTTCACCGACGAGACGGGCGCGGTCACCGGTTATTCGGCATCCAACAGCGTGTCCGCGGTGAGCGACGTCGCCGACGCGCCCGCGCTCATCGATGCTGCCACCGAAGCAGGCGCGAACAACGTCTCCGGACCGGGCCTCAGCTCGAGCAATGCCGATGCGCTGTATCGGCAAGCACTCGCGAAGGCGGTCGCCGAAGCTCGACTCAATGCCGAGGCCCTGGCGAAGGCCGCCGGTCGCTCGCTCGGCGAGATCACGGCGATCGTCGAGGGCGGCTCCGTCGGCCCCGAGCCGCTGTACCGCGCCGAGGCACAGGCCGCCGATGCCTCCACCCCGATCGTCCCGGGCGAGCAGGAAACCTCGGCGACGATCAGCGTCACCTTCTCCCTCCGCTGAGTCGAGGGGGTCAGGTCTCGACTGTTGCAAAGCCTCGGCAACATTCGAGACCTGACCCCTCGCCGCCGTTCTGGCCGGCGGCGCCTCCTCCAGCAGACGACTCGACGATGATTGCCCGGTGTCCGAGCTGATCGACCGCAGCCCGCGTGTCTCGTCGCTCGAGCTCTTCTTCGACCTCGTCTTCGTCTTCACGATCACGCAGCTGACGGGCGTTCTCGTGGCGGGCGGCGGCGCGGAGTCGGCGCTGCAGGTGATCGTGATGCTCGCGGTGATCTGGTGGATGTACGACGGCTACGCCTGGCTGACGAACGCCATCGCGACGGATCTCCTGCGGTTTCGCCTCCTCCTGCTCGGCGGGATGGGTGGGTTCCTCGTGATTGCTCTCGCGATCCCGACGGCGTACCAAGGCCAGGGCCTGGCCTTCGGGATCGGCTACGTCGTCGTCGTCGTGCTGCACGCAGGCATGTACTCGAAGGGGACTTCGGTCTCCGAGGTCGCCGCGATCCTCCGCATTGTTCCCTACAACCTCACCGCGGCAGGGCTCGTGCTCGCGGGCGGGATAGCTGGAGGGCACTCGCAGGACGTCCTGTGGCTGCTCGCGGCGCTCGTCGTCTGGGGGACCGGCTGGTTCGCGAACACCGAAGGCTTCGTCATCGCCGCCGAGCATTTCGTCGAGCGGCACGGGCTCGTGGTCATCATCGCGCTCGGCGAGTCGATCGTCGTCATCGGTGTCGCAGCAGCGGGCATCCCGCTCGATCTCCGGCTCGTGGTCGTGGCACTTCTGTCGCTCGCCTTGAGCGCTGCCCTCTGGTGGCTCTACTTCCGCGACGAGGGTGCCGTCGAGCGCGCCATGCTGCAGGCCGATCAGGCGCGCCGAGCTCGGTTTGCGCTCATCGGGTTCGGCTTCTGGCACTTCGGGCTGCTGCTCGGCGTCGTGGCCCTCGCGGCCGGCCTGAAGAAGGCGATCGGCGATCCGTACGACCCGCTGGGCGGCTGGATCGGTGTCGAGCTCGGCGTCGGCGTCGCGCTCTTCGTCTGGTGCACGGT
>DATFEK010000084.1:0-22108 GCA_035251305.1 Gaiellaceae bacterium
TGCTGCCGCCGCAAAGAGCGCTGAAACGGGTGCTACGCTGCGCGCGCGGTGGAGCGCGTCCTCGTCCTCAATGCGAGCTACGAGCCCTTGAACGTCTGCTCGCTCCGCCGTGCGCACGTGCTCGTCTGGAAGGGCAAGGCCGAGATCATCGAAAGCCACGAGCGGCGTCCGCTCCGATCCGCCTGCACGTACTTCCAGCGGCCGCACGTGATCCGCCTCGTGACGTACGTCCGCGTCCCGCGCGGAGTCACGCGGAGGATCTCGCGCCGTGTGCTCTTCGCCCGCGACGGCTGGCAGTGCGTCTACTGCGGGTCGGGCGGGAACAGGCTGACACTCGACCACGTCGTCCCGCGCTCGCGCGGGGGCACCTCGGTGTGGGAGAACGTCGTCACGTCCTGCGCTCCGTGCAACCACCGCAAGGGAGACCGCCTCCTCGAGGAGACGAGCATGACGCTCCGCCACACTCCACGACCTCCGACGCCGGTGCTCTTCATCAGGCTCGCCGCTGATCACGTCCCGGACGTGTGGCGGCGCTACCTACCGGGGCTCGAGGCCGCTGCGGCGGCCGCGTAGCGACGGCTCGAGAGACGCCCGAGAACGCTTTCGAAATGAGCGAAGGGAGTTCTCAGCGCGCCATCGCGCGCTCCACTGCCTCCTGCTCCTCCGGGGAGAGCGCGACGGACGATCGCCCGCGGTCGAGGTCCTTGACGTAGATGCGCGCGTAGTCGCGGCCCTGAATCGCGGTCACGACCGTTCCGGTCCGCGTGGCGTCGAGCAACGCCAGCGACGCCGACTGCTGGCCCCCGGTGCCCTCGTACGCGTCATAGCGGACGACCGCAGTGTTCGTGACCGATCCGTCGACGCGCCGATCGACGCGCGACAGCCCTGCGGCGACCTCGTCGACAGCGCGGTAGAGGTCGTCGATCCGGCCCTGCAGCGAGACAGCGAAATCGAGAAGATCGCGACGTTCGCTTCCGAGCACGACCGCTTGCACGCTCTGCAGCTTGGAGAGCCGGCGCCAGACGAAAAGCGCGAGCACCGAGGCGACAACCGCCGCCGCGCAGGCCGCAATCGCCGCCGCGAGCGCTGCGGTCACGGCGTCAGCGAGAAGATGACCGGATACTCGTACGTGTTGTTCGACGTGTTCGTCTCTCCCGGCACGGGATCGACGTCGACCCTCAGCGAGACCTGCTCGGAGAACGGGACGAGATCGCCGACTGTCATGGTCACGGTCTTCGTCTCGCCCGGGTCGATGATCGGGATGATCGACTTTCGCACGATCGGCTCGGGCTGGCTCGGGATCGTGAGGGTCACCTGGATCCGCACCTCTTGGCTCTCCCCGGTCCCCTCGACCCCGACCTCGAAGGCGAGGTTGTTGGTGACGATGATCGTGGTCTCCGTCGTGGTAGACAGGAGCTGCCCGCTCGGAAGAGCTCTCACGGAGGCGATGCCGGTTCCGTGGAGCCCGGTCGGTGTCCCACCGTCGGAAGCGCCCTGGATTCGCTGCCAGATGGCAGCGAGCGCGCTCGTGGTCCCCAGCTCGTCCGTCGTGACGAATACGGAGGGAGGAGCTTCCAGGCCTTCGATTCCCTCTTCCTGCGCGACCGCCTCCGCCCGAGCCTGGAACGAGTCGGCCCAGACGATGTCACTCGCAAGCAGGCGGCGCGTCTGGGCGACCAGTTGCTCGCCCGCGGCGCTCGCATCCGTCTCGTCGGCGGTCGCCTGGAACGTCCGCCGAAGACCGCGAAGCCCGTTGACCCTGTATTCGAGCGATTCGACCGCTCCCAGGTTCGGGCCCTCCATCGGGCCGGGAGCGTCGAGATCTCGTGCCCGTTGCACGTGGGTCTCCGCTGTCTGGACGTAACCACCCAGCTTCGCGTCCAGATCCTCCGCGTTGAGCCCGGGCGAGAGAAGCAGCGTATTGACGTCCTGCCCGAGCCGCGCGGACGCGTTTCCGACGGCGGCGATCTCGGCCATGTAGTCCGCGTAGCGGTCGCGTTTGGCCTGGGCCGAGCAGCCTTCGATCCAGACGGCAAGCAGGACGACTATGAGGATCGCGAGCGCGATGAGCGCGATCAGCCGCAGCAGCGGCGTGAAGCTTCCGGGAGCGCGGAAACGAGGGCGTCGAGGGCGGGGTCCACGGTCGCGCGGCGGCCCAGGACCACCCTCCGCGGGCTCCTCCCATGACGGCGGTTCGTCCTCGTCGAAGAAGTCGAAGTCGAGGATGTCGTCGTCGCGCGTGCTCATTGCCGCTTCGCCACTCTAGATGCTTGATCGGAACGAAGCGGGCGGTGAAGCGCGGTCACGAGCCAGCAGAGCCTCGCGCGTGCGAGGCACGAAAGGCGACTGCGAGGACTTCCCGAGCGGGCGGCAAAGAGTGCTCGTACCGATGACGTCGGTTGCTTTCGCCCCCTCGACCCAGGAGCTCGTCCTCGGCCGGTACCGCCCGCTGCGGCCGCTCGGAAGCGGCGGATCGGGCTCGGTCTGGCTGGCCCTCGACGAACGAAACGGCCTCGACGTCGCGCTCAAGATCATCCCACGGGAAGGGAAGGCGGCGGCTCGCGCCGAGCGCGAGGCCATCGCGGCGCGCCGGCTGCGACACGACCGCTGCGTTCGTGCGTATGACGTCGGACACGACGCGAGCCATGTCTACATCGCGTACGAGTACGTCCCCGGCCGCACGTTTCGAGAGGCGCTGCGAGCAGGCTCGCTATCGGACTCGGACGCCGTCGAGGTTGCCGCGCAGGTGCTCGACGCGCTCGCCCACGCGCACCGAGCGGGAATCGTCCATCGTGACGTGAAGCCGTCCAACATCCTTCTCGAGGACCGTGACGAGATCGCCGTCCGGCTCCTCGACTTCGGCCTCGCACAGTTCGACGGCGCCGACACGCTGACGGCGGTCGGGGACGTTCCGGGAACGCTCGCCTACATCGCGCCCGAACGTCTCGCCGGAGAGGAGGCGACACCGGAAAGCGACGTCTGGTCCGTGGGCGTCCTCCTCTGGGAGGTGCTCGCCGGTCGCCATCCGTTCTGGGGGCTCCCGCTCCAGGAGGTCGCACGGACAATTCAGGCAGGCGCGCCGTCACTCGCCGCAGAGCGTACGAAGGCTCCTCGACGACTCGTGGCGGCCGTCGACAGCGCGCTCGCGGCGGATCCGGAGAAGCGGCCTCGAGCCTCGGCTCTCGCCGCGGACCTGCGGAGCTCGCTTCGATCTGCTCCGGGGCGAGAGCGGCGCACACCTCGCGAGAAGCAGCGTGCCGTCGCCGAACCTCCGATCAACGCCCTCGGCCGTAGGGTCGCTCCGATCGGCCTCGCGGTGGTCGCGGCGGCGCTCGGGGCGACACTCCTTCCGTTCTGGCCGAGCGCACTCGTGGTTGCCATCGCCATCGGAGCGGGGCTCGCGGCGTGGCTCGATCCGCGCGTCGGTCTCCTGGTCGCTCTCGCCGCACCGGTCTTCCCGCTCGGAAACTACGCGCAGAGTGCGGCGCTCCTCTACGGAGCGTTCGCGCTCGGATGGCTCGTCCTCTGCTGGCGCGATGCCCGCTATGGGCTTCTGTTCGTCTGCGGGCCGCTGCTCGCCGGCGCGGGCATGCTCGCGCTCGTGCCGCTCGCCGTGCAACCCGCCCGCGGCATGGTCAGACGTGTCTCGCAGGCGGCGGTCGCCATACTCGCCGCCCTGCTCGTCGCAGGTGTCGCCGACGACGAGCTCCCACTCGTGAACCGCCCAGCAGAGCCGCTCGGCATCGGCCCGCTCGATCCGCTGAGCGAGGCTGCGATCGCCGTTTGGGGCACCATGACGGGCTACCCGGTCGCCCTCGCAGGCGTCGTTGTGGCTGCCACGGCCGCGGCGGTCCTCCCGTCGGCCCGAGATCGGTCTCGCTACGGTGTGGCCGCCGTCGGAGCCGCCCTCACCGTCTTGTCGGTGGCGGCAGGCGCAGCCGTCGTCAGCACGATCGTGGTCGTGCTCGTTTGGAGCATCGCAGCCGCGGTAGCGGGCGCCTTGCGCGCGCCGGGCCGGGCGTAGCCACCGGTCTCGGAAACCGGAGCGATCTCTACACTCGTCGCGAGTACCCGCCGGCATGCCTGTTCTGCGCAGCATCGAATCGAAGATCGAGGGCCTGTTCGAGGGAGTCTTCGGACGCGCCTTCCGGACGAACGTCCAGCCGATCGAGCTGGCACGCAAGCTCGTCAAGGAGATGGACGACCACCGGAACGTCTCCGTCTCCCGCGTGTACGTCCCGAACGAGTACACGATCTACCTCTCGCCGGGCGACCGGAAGCAGTTCGCGGGGTATGAAGGCTCTCTGGTGGGCGAGCTCCAGGAATATCTCGCCGAGCACGCGCGACGGGAGCGGTATGCCCTCCTCGGTGCGCCGGTCGTGCTCGTCACGACGGACGGCGACCTCGCCGTGGGCGAGTTCGGGATCGCGACCCGCCTCGTGGCAGACGAAAGATCGGCCGAGACGCCACCGCCTCCGGAGCTCCCGCTCGAACAGCCGGCACAGACGATGATCTACCGCGCGGCCGAGCCACCCGTCGACCCTGAGCCCGAGCCAGAACCCGAGCCACCGCGCGAGGTCGTGACCCTCTCGGTCGCAGGCAAGCAGCACGCAGTCACGGAGGAGCGAGTCGTTCTCGGCCGTTCGCGTGAAGCAGGCGTACGCGTCTCCGATGTCAACATCTCGCGCAAGCATGCAGAGCTTCGGCGCGAGAAGGACGCGTACTGGATCGTCGACCTCGGCTCGTTGAACGGCACGATCGTCAACGGCAAGCGTGTGGATCGGAAGCGGCTCCGGGACGGCGACCGGATCATGCTCGGCTCGACGGAGATCGTCTTCGGACGTTCCCTTCCGCGATCGTGACCGTCGTCGCACTGGAAACCGACGAGACCCTCATGATCCTGAAGATCGCGTTCCTCGTCCTGCTGTACGGATTCATCCTGCTCGTGGTGCGCACCGCGACGAAGGACATCGGTGGAGCTCCGCAGGAGAGCATCGTCCTCGGTGCGGAGGAAGCATCGAGACTCCGAACGGAGCTCGGTGTGCGTCCGGCTCGCTTCGTCGTCTTGAAGAGCCCCGAGCTGACGCAGGGAAGTACGATCGAGGTGACCGCGTCGACCGTTGCGGGGCGCGAGGCAAGAAGCGGGATTCTCCTCGCCCGCGACGAGTTCGCCTCGGCGCGGCACGCGCGGGTCGAGCCGCGCCCGGACGGTGTCTGGGTCGACGATCTCGGCTCGTTGAACGGCACGTTCGTCAACGGGGCACGCCTGAAAGGAGCCCGGCTTCTACGCACAGGAGACGTCGTCCGTATCGGCGAGACGGAGCTCCAGGTGCAGCAATGAGGATCGGTCGCGCGTACGGAGTCACCGACACGGGACGCAGGCGCCTCCGCAACGAGGACGCCTTCATCTGCGAGCCGCCGCTCTTCGCGGTCGCCGACGGCATGGGTGGCGCTCGAGCGGGCGAGGTGGCGGCGCGCCTGGCCGCCGCCGCCCTCGAGGAGGCAGGGACGGAGACGAGGGGAGAGCAGGGGGTCACGGCTCTGATCGTCGAGGCCAACCGGCGCATCTGGGAGCGGGCGCTGACGGATCCGGCGACCGCGGGCATGGGTACGACGGTGACGGCGGCGCTCGTCGACGCGCGATCCGGAACCGTCGCCGTCGGACACGTCGGCGACTCGCGTGCGTATCTCCTCCGAGACGGCGCCCTCGAGCAGCTCACGACCGACCACTCACTCGTCGCCGAGCTCGTCCAGAGCGGCGTCCTCACGCCCGAGGAGGCCGAACGGCATCCTCAGCGCTCCGCGATCACCCGAGCGCTCGGCACCGAGCCGAGCGTCGACGTGGAAACGCGGACGGTCGAGGCTCGCCCGGGCGACATTTACCTCGTCTGCTCGGACGGGGTTCCGGTGATGCTGACCGACGAGGACATCTTCGCGGCGATCGACGGATCCGGACGAGACCCCGCCGCAGCAGCCGAGGCGCTCGTGGCCGCCGCAAATGCACGCGGCGGCGAGGACAACATCACGGTCGTCCTCTTCGAGCTCGTCGAGGGCGAAGCTCCCGTGGAAGAGACCGCCGTCACCGAGGCGGTGTCCGAGCCCACGGGCCCGACGCCCGAGACAGCAGATCCAGGCATCGAGGTCGGCCACCACGGCGCCGGGCCGGGCGGCCGGGCTGCCGCGCTTCTTCTTGTCGCGGCGGTGCTGGTCATCGGCGCGATCGTCCTCTACTGGGGTGTCACGAGGTGAGCGCGCGCACCCGCGAGCTCTGGGGAATCGTCGTCGCAGGCCTGATTGCGTGCGTCGCGCTCGCCAGCGTGACCATTGCCCGCGAGCCCGAGATCGGGGGAAGAGCCCTCACCTGGGGCGCGCTCTTTCTCGGCCTCTACGTCGTCGCTCACGTCGTCACTCGGCGCACGGTCGCGTACGCGGATGCCGCCCTCCTACCACTGACCGCGGTGCTGACTGCGTTCGGCCTGGCCTCGATCTACCGGCTCGACCCGGGCGACGGGGGGCGACAGGCGCTCTGGGTCGCGGTCGGCGTCGGGGTGCTCGTGGCGACGCTCATCGCGCTGCGCCACGACTACCGCGTCCTCGAGTCGTACCGCTACCTCTTCGGCGTCGCAGCAGTCGGGCTCCTCCTGCTTCCGTCGGTTCCGGGACTCGGCGAACGCGTCAACGGCGTGCGGCTCTGGGTCGACCTCGGCTGGATCCAGTTCCAGCCAGGCGAGCTCGCGAAGATCTTCCTGATCGTCTTTCTCGCCGGCTATCTCCGCGAGAAGCGCGAGGTGCTCGCACAGGGCCGGCTCAAGGATTTCGGGCCGCTCGTCGTGATCTGGGGGGCTGCGATGCTCGTCGTCGTGCAGACCAACGACCTCGGGAGCGCACTCCTGAACTTCGGGATCTTCCTCGCGATGCTCTACGTCGCGACCGGGCGGGCGCTCTTCGTCGCAGCCGGTCTCGCGCTCTTCGCCGGAGGCGCAGCCGTCCTCTACAACGCAATACAGCACGTTCAGGACCGGGTGACCATCTGGCTCCACCCGTGGACGGACGAGCGCGTCTTCTGCTCCCAGAACGGCCTGCCCGAGTACCGTCAGGACTGTGCCTCGTACCAGCTCGTGAAGAGCCTGTACTCGATCGGCAACGGCGGCTTCGGAGGCACGGGGCTCGGTGAAGGGACGTTCACGTCAACTGACGGGACCGAGCTCATCCCGCACCTGCGCACCGACTTCATCTTCTCCGCAATCGCACAGGAGCTCGGACTGATCGGCGCGTCCGCGCTCCTCCTCGTCTTCATGCTGTTCGTCGTGCGCGGGATGCGGGTCGCGCTGCAGGCGCAGGACGGCTTCTCCAAGCTCGCCGCGGCGGGTCTCACGTTCGGCTTCGCGCTCCAGACGTTCATCATCGTCGGGGGAGTTCTCCGGGTGGTGCCGCTGACCGGGATCACGCTTCCCTTCGTCTCGTACGGAGGGACGAGCATCGTGGCCAACTTCCTCTTGCTCGCGGGCCTTCTGCTCATCTCGAATCGCGCGAACACGCAGAGCTTCCTCCAGGGTGATCGCCCGTCGCGAGGCGAATGATGGGCACCGTGAGGCAAGAACGCAGGGAGCGCCCATATCGAGGTAGATATGGGTGCGACCGAGGACGCCGCATCACGGTGCCCAGCGCCGGATCGCGACATGGCTGTTCATCCTGGAGGGAGCTCGAAAGGGCATGAACAGGCAGATCGTCAGACTCACCTACGTCGCGCTCACCCTCGTCGGAGTCCTCGTCGTGATGACGACCTACTGGCAGACGTGGGCGGCCGCCGGCCTCGCCGCTCGTCAGGACAACGCCATCAAGCGCGTGGCCGAGTTCGCCATCGATCGCGGTCTCGTCTTCGCGTTCGAACCGCGCAAACGGCTCGCGCGGAATGTCGAGCGGGAGATCGACCAGAAGACGCTGTTCTTCCGCCGCTATCCCTACGGCCCTCTGGCAGCCCATGTCGTCGGGTACTCGACGGTCGGCCGCTCGCGCACGGGCCTCGAGCGGTCGCTGAACGACTACCTCACGGCCTCGAACGCGAATCTCTCGACCTTCGTCGACACGGCGCTCGACGAGCTCCGCGGCAAGCCCGTTCGGGGCAACGACGTCGTCACGACCCTCGATCTCGACGCCCAGGCGGTCGCGCTCGAGGAGCTGGGGACGAACTGCGGCGCCGTCGTCGCGCTCGACCCGAGGACGGGGAAGGTCAAGGTCATGGCCTCCTCGCCCAGCTTCGACCCGAACGTCGTCGAGGAGAACTTCCAGGCGATCTCACGCATCACGGCGAACTGCACGCCGGCGGCGCCGTTGCTCAACCGCGGAAGCGCCGGGCTCTACGTTCCCGGCTCGACGTTCAAGGTGATCACGGCGGCCGCGGCGCTCGAGTCGAAGAAGTACACGCCGGAGTCGAGCTTCGTCGACCCCGGCTATTGCACGGTGTACGGCAGGCGGGTGAACAACTTCGACACCTCACGCCCGTTCGGGACCATCGACCTCACGAATGCGCTCGCGTACTCGGTCAACTCCGTGTTCTGCAACATCGGCCTGAAGCTCGGCGCGCGGCGGATCCTCGATACGGCGAAGCGCTTCGGCTTCTACGAGCGGCCTCCGCTCGAGACCCCTGCCGACGAGCGCCTGGCAAGCGGTCTCTATCGCAACGGGAAGCTCTTCTACCCGAAGGTCGACGCGAACGTCGACGCGGGCCGAATGGCCTTCGGCCAAGAGCGGATGCTCGTCACGCCGCTGCAGATGGCGATGGTCGCAGGGGCGATCGGACTCGGTGGACGACTCATGGAGCCGCAGGTGGTCGACAGGATCGTCGCGCCCGGAGGCAAGGTGATCGAGCGTGGACGGCCCCTCCTCATCCGCCGCGCCGTCAGCAAGGAGACCGCTGACGCAGTGGCAGCCATGATGCGGCTCGCGGTCGAGCGTGGCACCGGAACGGCCGCACAGATCTCGGGTTACTCGATCGGCGGGAAGACGGGCACGGGCGAGACGGGCGTCCCGGGATCGAACACCACGTGGTTCATCGCGTTCGCCGGCAGGGATGAGGAGAGCCCACCGGAGGTCGCGATCGCCGTCTGCCTCCAGAACCAGAGCGGTACCGGTGGCACGACGGCAGCCCCGATTGCCCGTGCGGTCATGCAGGCAATCCTGCAAGGGACGGAGAATCCCTAACCTAGGTGGCTCGCATGGCGACTCAGGACACTCTCTCCGGAACGCTCTTCGCAGGGCGCTATCGCATTTCGCGGAAGCTCGGCGGCGGTGGCATGGCCGACGTATACCTCGCCGAGGACCAGGAGCTGGGCCGCCGCGTCGCCATCAAGATGCTGCACGGGCGGTACGCGAACGACGAGCAGTTCGTCGAGCGCTTCCGCCGCGAAGCGACGCATGCAGCGGGGCTCTCACACCCGAACATCGTCTCGATCTTCGACCGCGGTGAGGCGGACGGCTCGTACTTCATCGTGATGGAGTACGTCGAGGGGCGCACGCTCAAGGAGCTGATCCGCTCACGCGGCCCCTGCCCGATCCCGGTCGCGATCGCGTACACGCGTCAGATCCTCGCCGCGCTCCGCTATGCGCACCGCAACGGCGTCATCCATCGCGACATCAAACCGCACAACGTGATCGTCGACCCGGAGGGCGTCATCAAAGTGACCGACTTCGGGATCGCGCGAGCCGGAGCAAGCCAGATGACGGAGGAGGGGGCGATCATCGGCACGGCGCAATACCTTTCGCCCGAGCAGGCGCGGGGGGCGCCCGTCGACCAGACCTCCGATCTCTACTCGACAGGCGTTGTGCTGTTCGAGCTCCTGACCGGGGAGGTTCCCTTCACGGGCGACAGCCCGGTCGAGATCGCGATGAAGCACCTGGGGGATGTGCCCCCGACGCCGTCCGAACTCCGTTCGGACGTGCCGGACGACCTCGACCTCGTCGTCGTTCGGGCGCTCGCCAAGGAGCCGGCCGACCGCTACCAGTCCGCTGCCGCCATGGACGCCGACCTCGAGACGGTCGCACGCGGCGGTCGGGTCGCGACAGAGACGGCGGACGCGGCGACGATGGTGCTGACGGGCGAGCGGCGCACCGACATGACGGCGGTGACACAGATGGTGCGACGCGGTCCGGCGCACTACGAGCCTCCCTCACGGACGCGGCCGATCTGGCCCTGGCTGGTCGGGATCGGCGCTCTGCTGGCCGTGCTCGTGGGCGGCTGGTTCCTCTACGACTCGATCCAGAGTCAGCTGAAAGGCGCCGAGACGGTTGCCGTCCCCTACGTCGTCGGGCTGCGCCAGGCGCAGGCCGAGAACGAGATCACGGAGAAGGGTCTCGTCCCCCGCGTGCGACAGATATCGAGCTCGGACGTCGAGGAGGGCTTCGTCATCACGCAGAACCCGACCGAGGGCACTCGGGTCGACCAGGAGACGGTCATCCTGATCGACGTCTCGTCGGGCAAGCCCGAGGTCACCATCCCGAGCGTCGTCGGACAGAGCGTCGAGGACGCAGTCGCCGAGCTCACCCGCGCAGGCCTCGATGCGCAGGTCGTGGAGGTGTTCTCGAGCGAGGATCCCGGGAGGGTCACGGGTCAATCACCGAACTCCGGGACAGTCGTCGTCGAGGGCACACGCGTCCGCATCAACGTGTCGAAAGGCTCCAAGCCGGTGACCGTCCCGAACGTCGTCAATCTCCCGTTCGAGCAGGCGCAACTCGAGCTCCAGCAGGCGGGATTCAACGTGTCCCGGATCGACGTGGCGTCCGACCTGAAGGCCGGGATCGTCGTCCGCCAGGACCCGACGGGCGGGTCGGAGAGCTCCAAGGGCTCGACCGTCACGCTCTCGGTCTCGCAAGGCCCCTCGACGACAGCAGTTCCGGACGTGACGACCCAGGACTTCGCGATCGCCCAGGCGACCCTGGAGGCGGCAGGCTTCAGGTGGCGAGTCGTGTACGAAGACACGAACGAGCCGAGCTTCGACGGGATCGTCATCTCCCAGGATCCGGTCGGTGGGTCGCAGGCGAAGCCGGACTCCTTGGTGACGCTCTTCGTCGGACGTTTCACGGGCGAGACGACGACGACGGAGTCGTGAGCGGACGCGTCCGCGTCGCGGTCATCGCGGGCGGACGCTCGAGCGAGCACGCTATCTCCGTCGAATCGGCCCGGTCCGTGCTCGCCGCGCTCGATCCGGAGCGCTACGAGACGAGCGTGGTCGAGATCGGCCGCAACGGGAGGTGGGAGCTCGCAGACGGGGTCAGACCCGTAGGGTCAGACCCCGCGTCACGCGAGCTGGGGTCAGACCCCACGGGTCTGACCCCATCGCCGACCGAAACCCTGCCGGTGGTCGCAGCGAGGGCTCCGGCCAAAGTGCTCGGCGAGGTCGACGTCGTCCTACCGATCCTCCACGGCCCGTTCGGCGAGGACGGCACGGTCCAAGGCCTGCTCGAGCTCGCGGATGTCCCCTACGTCGGCGCGGGGGTCGCCGCCTCCGCACTGTGCATGGACAAGGACCTCTTCAAGGCCGTGCTGCGCGACCGAGGGATCCCAGTGGCGCGGAACGTAACGGTTCGCAACGGCGACGCGCCGAGCCACGACTTCTCGTATCCGGTCTTCGTCAAGCCGGCACGCCTGGGATCCTCCGTCGGGATCTCGAAGGTCTCCGACGAGAACGCGCTCGAGCAGGCAATCGCCCTCGCCCGGCGACACGATGACAAGGTCCTGATCGAGGAGTTCGTCGCCGGCACGGAGGTCGAGTGCGGCGTTCTCGGCAACCGCGATCCGATCGCCTCCGTCGTCGGGGAGATCGTCGCCCACGCCGAGTGGTACGACTACTCGGCGAAGTACGACGAAGGCGGGATGGATCTCGTCATCCCGGCACGCATCTCGGCAGAGGCAGATCGGCGCGTGCGCGAGCTGGCCGTCGAGTCGTTCATCGCGACGGAGTGCGAAGGGATGGCGCGCATCGACCTCTTCGTCCGTCCGGACGGCGAGGTCGTCGTCAACGAGATCAACACGATCCCCGGTTTTACCTCGACGAGCGTCTACGCCAAGCTCTTCGAGGCCTCC
Organism: Gaiellaceae bacterium; assembly: GCA_035251305.1. Classification (GTDB taxonomy): domain Bacteria; phylum Actinomycetota; class Thermoleophilia; order Gaiellales; family Gaiellaceae; genus GMQP-bins7. Next base: position 12,080 of record DATFEK010000084.1, read on the forward strand.
GGGATCCCGTACGCGGAGCTGCTCGACCGTCTCATCGAGCTTGCCCTCGAGCGGCACGAGCGCCGTTCCCGGCTCGTCTACTGAGAGCCGCCCAGCAGCCGCTCGAGCTGCGCGCGGTGCCATTCGAGTCCCAGCGCGGCGAAGCGCTCGTCGGCTCGGACGAGCAGCTCGTCGTCCCGGCGTGCAACGGCGAGGGCGCGAAGAGCGAACGGTTCGACTGTAGTGCCGGGCTCGACGAGCGCCGGGGCCTCGGCCTCGATGAGATCGTGCCGGCCCAGCGAGATGAAGGCGTCCAGCCGCGCCGCGAAGACACCGGGGCCCCAGACCAGCGCACGCTCGACCGGTAGCTCGATCAACGACTCCATCGCGCGTCGGTGGCCACGCTCCATGGCGATCCGGAGCTTCGCCCCACTGAGATACGTCTCGTACCCCTCGCCCGCAAGCCGCAGCCCTTCTCGCTCGAGTTCCGCGCCACGGCTCTCGTCGCCCAGGCAGAAGTGAGCGAGGCCGAGGAGCAGGAGGTCGCGCGGGTTGCGTACGCAAGGCGTTGCGAGGTTTGCGTCGATTGCTGCCAACGCTCGATCCGTGTGCGCCGCGAGGCCCGACCAATCCCCCAGCGCGTCCGCCAGCTCGAGCTCGAGCGAGACCGAGTGGACGCGATGGTGCGCCGACAGCCGCTGCGAGAGGCTTCCGTGAAGCTCGGCCAGCCGTCGCGCCTCGTCGAACCGGCACACGGCCGCAGCAGCCGGCGAGCCCGCCTCGTAGGCCTCGCACAGGTGGTCCGGATCGTCGATGCCGGGAAGGAGAGCGAGCCGCTGCTCGCTCCACGAGGCTGCTTCCCGGAAGCGCCGCTGGTCGAATGCGGCCTGCGTTCTCGCCCCGAGCGCGAACGAGCGAAGCTCGAGGCTGTCGAGCTCGTCCGCGAGCGCGCTGGCGTCTTCGAGGAGCTCGTTCGGTGCTCCGACGAGCGCGATGTTCGCGCGAGCCAGCAGTGCACGCGCCTTCGCCTCGGTGCCGTCCTCGGCGAGCTCGAGCGCCCGGGACGCCCACTCGTCGATGAGCTCCATGTTCAGGCGGATCGACCACATCGCCGACCGGATGGACGACTGGAACGCGAGGAACGCGTACGTGTCCGCCCGCTCGACGTCGTCGAGTGGTCCCTCGAGCGCGCAGAGGAGAGCCGTCCGCATCCCCTCGCCGTCGTACTTCAGGGCGTAGGCCTCCCCGATCGCGCGCCACAGGAGGGCACGCTCGTGCTCGTCGTCCGACAGCTCGACCGCACGTGAGTAGAGCTCGACGGCCTCGTCCATCTCGTGGCGTCCGCGCGCGAGCCGTCCCGCCCGCGACAGCCAATGCACCGCCCGACGACGCACGCGCGCGAGCTCCACCGGCTCCCCGGTCCAGACGAGATCTGCGTCCTCTTCCTTCGCCGCCTCCGCGTAGTGGTACGCGAGAACGGGCGCACGCTCGTCCGAGCTCGCCTCCTCGAGCCAGTCGGCGAGCGCCGCGTGAAGCCTGCCGCGTCGAGCCTTGGGGATCGACCCGTACGCGACCTCACGCGTGAGCGCGTGCTTCATCGCGACCTCGCGATCGTCGCCCGGCACCAGCGAGCGCAGGGCCACGACGAGGTCGCGCTCCTCGAGAAGCTCGAAGTCCGGCTCGAGGCCCTGCAGGAGGTGCACGACTCCGGCTCGCGAGAAGACCCGTCCCATCACCGCGCCCGCCTGCAGCGCCGCCTTCTCGTTTTCCGGAAGCCGGTCGATCCTCGCCGCAAGCACTGCGTGGACGGTGTCCGGCATGGCGACGCCTCCGCCGCCCGCGCCGAGGGCCCAGCCGTCGGCCGTGTGGACGAGCACGCCGCTGTCAAGGAGCTCGCCCACGAGCTCCTCCAGGAAGAACGGGTTGCCGCCCGCGCGCTCGATGACGAGCTCGCGCAGCTCGTCAGGCATCGCAGGGAGCTTCTCGTCGAGCAGCTGCGACACCGCGGTCGCCGACAACGGATCGAGCCAGAGGACGGTCGTGTTGCGCTTCCCGGTCCCCCAGGTCGACCGCACGTGCAGGATCTCTGGTCGGGCAGTCGCGAGGAGCATCACCGGCGCACGCACGTCGCCGGCAAGCCGCTCGAGGAGGTCGAGCAGGTCGGGTTCCGCCCAGTGGATGTCCTCGACGACGAGAACGGTCGGGCAGCCGGATGCGAGCTCCTCGACGAACGAGACCGCGGCGGCATGGAGGCGCTCGCGCGCATCGAGCGGGTGGAGCTCGGGTGCGACGTCGAGGCCCAGGGCGAGCGCGAGGATCTCACGACCCTCGAGCCGGGCGACGACCTCCGCCGCCGGAACGCCCTCCCGCAGCTCGAAGTGCTCGCGGACCATCTCACCAAGCGGCCAGTACGTGATCCCGGTCCCGTACGCCAGGCATCTTCCGGTGCGATTGACCGGCTCGGGCTTCTCCTTCGTGAGCGTGTCCCACAGCTCGCGCACCAGCCTCGACTTACCGACCCCCGGCTCACCGACGATCGTCACGAGGTGTGGCTCGGACTGCGCTGCGGCGCGCCGATACGTCGCCCGCAGCAGCTCGAGCTCGCTGTCTCGGCCGACGAAGACGCGCCGGAGCCCGCCCACGCCGCGCGGCTTCATCGTCTGCAACACGCGCTCGACGGCGCGTCCGACGACACCACCTTCCTTGCCCTTCGCCTCGACCGTCCGGGGAGCCGAGAACTCGAACGCCCGCACGACCGCCGCGACGGTTCGCTCTCCGGCGAGCACCTCGCCCGGCTCCGCGGCCTTCTGGAGACGATCGGCGACGTTGACCGCGTCGCCCGTGACGAACGAGCTTCCCTCCCGCGGAGACCCGACGACCACGTCTCCGGTGTTCACTCCGACGCGCATCTCGACCTCGCCCGCGAAGAGCTCGCGCAGGCGCTGCTGCATCGCGAGCGCGGCGTGCAGCGCCCGCTCCGCGTGGTCCTCGAGCGCAACCGGCGCGCCGAAGACCGCCATCACGGCGTCGCCGGCGAACTTCTCCACGGTCCCGCCAGTGAGCTCGATCTCCTCCCGCATCGCATCGTAGAAGCGCTCGAGCTGAGCACGGACGCGCTCCGGGTCACGATCGCCGGCGTATGCGGTCGAGCCGACGAGGTCGGCGAAGAGAACCGTGACGAGCTTCCGTTCCTCCGACGCGGGCACGGAGGAAGTCTGGCCCCTGTGCTCGGCCGTCGCTACCCGAGCACTGCGGCGAGCGCTTCCTCCCACGCCGTCAGGCCGTCGCCGAGCTCGGCCTCTCCGATCGTCAGCGGACAGAGCACTCGAATGCAGTTCCCGTAGACGCCCGCCTTCAGGAGGATGAGCCCGCGCTGAAGCGCCTCGTCGATGACGGCTTCCGTGAGCTCGGGCGCGGGAGTCTTCGACCCGGCGTCGCGAACCAGCTCGATCGCGAGCATCGCTCCCATACCGCGTACGTCCCCGATCTGCGGCCAGCGCCGCTGCCAATCGAGCAACCGCGGGCGGATCGTGTCGCCGAGGAGCGTGGCCAGCTCGACGACGCCCTCGTCTTCGAGGACGTCGAGAACCGCCATGGCAGCGGCGAGTGCGACCGGATTCCCAATGAACGTGCCGCCGATCGCTCCGGCGTGGGAGTCGTCCATGATCGACGCGCGACCGACCACACCCGAAAGCGGAAGGCCGCCGGCGATCGACTTGGCGAGGATCAGTAGGTCGGCCTCGACGTCGAAGTGCTCCATCGCGAACATGCGACCCGTCCGGCCGAACCCCGTCTGCACCTCGTCGGCGACGAGGACGATCCCGTACTCGTCACATATGCGTCGCAGCCCGCGGACGAACTCGGGCGGCGCCGGAATGAAGCCACCTTCGCCCTGCTGAGGCTCGAACACGATCGCGGCAATGTGATCGGCAGGAACGTGGGTCGTGAACATCCGCTCGAGCGTGGCGAGCGCAGTCTCGGCATCGGGGCCGCGGTAGGCGTTCGGATACGGCGCCCGGTAGACCTCCGGCGCGAATGGGCCGAGGCCCTTCTTGTACGGGTACGTCCGCGAGGTCATGGTCAGTGCGAGAAGCGTGCGGCCGTGAAACGCACCGTCGAACGAGATCACGCCGTGCCGTCGCGTATGGAGCCGTGCGAGCTTCACCGCGTTCTCCACCGCCTCGGCGCCGGCGTTGAAGAACGCACCACGAGTCTCGCCGGCGATCGGTACCAGGGCGCCGAGCCTCTCCGCAAGGCTGATGTAGCCCTCGTACGCCACCACCGTGAAGTCGGTGTGGAGGAACCGCTCCGCCTGGTCGCCGATCGCCTCGACGACACGTGGGTGGTTGTGGCCGACGTTCGCCACCCCCACGCCGCCGACGAAGTCGACGAACGTATTTCCGTCCACATCGGTGATGGTGGCCCCGCGCGCCTCGGCGGCAACGATCGGCCCATGCACGATGAGGGGCCGTGCGACTGCGTGACGCTCGCGTTCGAGGAGCTCGCGGCTGCGAGGCCCCGGGATCTCCGTGCGCAGCTCGATCACGCGGGTCGCCGCCACGTGCGGCAGCCTAGATGCTCGATCGGAAATCGCCGCGCCGCCGGAGGCGGACACGACCGAGCCTGGCGGCCGATCTGCGGGTGACGATTTCTCTAGTACGCGTAGCGTTTCTTTGCCGCGCGAGCGCTCCAGGACATGATGTCCACGGCGACCGCCAGCCCCACGAGGATCCACTCCGCGCCGTCGACGCCACCGACCGGGGACCAGAGCAGCGTGTACACGATCCCCGTCCACGGGAGGAAGATCAGGAGGAGGAGCGGCCAGATGAACGAGCCGAATGCGAGATCCACCCGGTCGCCGAAGATCCAGATCAATGCGAACGCGACGCGCGGTGCGAAGAGCGCAAGCACAAAAATCAAGCACATGGGCGGTCAGTCTCGTTCCTGCGGCGAGTCGAGTCAACAGGCATTCTGGCGCCGGTGGACGAGCAAGACCTCGACGACGATGCGATCGCCCAGCTCGAGGCATGGCTCGCCGAGGCACGCGAGGCGGTACCGCAAGCCGACTCGATGACGCTGGCGACCGCCGACCGGGACGGCCGTCCTTCGGCACGCGTCGCGCTTCTCCGTGGTGTCGATGCGGGCGGCTTGTGTTCTTCACGAATCGGACGTCGCGGAAGCCGTTCTGGGGCGGCTACCGCCTTTCTGCCCGAGAGGGTCGAGTTCTGGATACACCGAGAGAGCCGGCTACACGACCGAATTCGCTACGTCCGTTGGGGCGAAGGCTGGCGTCACGAGCGACTGACGCCGTGACGAGCTACGTACGTCAGGAGCTTAGGCGGGAGCCAACACGCCGTCCGTGTACACGCCCTCCGCGTTCCAGAGCATGAAGCCCTTTGCTCCGGCACGGCGGGCTGCGTCGATCTGAGCTCGAACCTGCTCGAACTCGAAGGGCGTCGTGAAGGAGAAGTCCTGCACCCACGGAACGACGAGAACCTGCGTGCCTCGAAGCCTGATCGCGAATCGCCGCAACGCTCGCGCCACGGTCTCGCCCGGGGCGGTGCTCGGATCCGCGATCCCGAGCTCACCTGCGCCGAAGAGAGATGGGTAGGTCATTGCGTACATGCCGTCGAGGTATGGCGCCATTCGCCTGGGAAGCTGTCCGATTCCGAGGTCCCGGCTCGCCGAGAGGCCGAAGACAGCCGCGGAGATCCTCACGTCGTGCCGCTCGAGTCGGCGAGCGGCGTATCTGAGGAATGCCGGGATCGCCTCGCGCTTCGACAACGCGCCGCGGTTTCGGTAGACGGCGCTGTCGACGTCACCGTCCGAGGGGAAGCGGACGTAGTCGAACATGATCTCGTCGAAGCCGGCACGCGCCGCGGCGACGGCGATGTCAACGTTGTAGTCCCAGACTCGACGGTCGTACGGGTTCGTCCAGCCCAGACCGGCGGAGTCCCGCCACACCGAGCCGTCGGGCCACTGAATTGCGAGATCTCGGCGTGCCCGGGCCAGGATCGGGTCCTCGAAAACCACGACCCTTCCGATCAGGTAGATGTCACGTTCGTGGGCAAGCCGCGCAGCCGCCCGCGCCGAGTAGTAGTCCCGTACGGCCCCCACCTTCGCCGCGAGCGGCACTCCGGGCGATGTGAAGCCGACCTGGCCGTTTTCGTCCTTGACGTCGAGCTCGAGCGCCGTGAGACCGTCGCGCTCCAGATCGAGGTACTCGTCGAGCTTGCCCGGAAGCGACGCGAGGCCCATCGTGACGTGGACCCCACGTATCTCGACTGGGAGCGCACGTGTGCCCGCAGTTGGCGTCGCCCCGACCGGCGCGCTCTCGACGGTCTCGGACGGGCTGCTCGTGGCCACGAACTGTGCTCCGACGCTCAGGAGCGCGACCCCCGCGAGGACCGCACCGACCGCGGCCCCACGCCGGAGGCGCTTCCTGCGCCTCGCCGCAGCCCGACGGGAACGAAACCGCTCGTTCGGGTCGACGGGTGGGAAGAGCATCGACACCGCGGCGTGGACCTTATCGCAGTATCCGCGCGGCTCCCGGCCGAGCGGCTGGCAACATGTAACAGTTGTAACAAGTGCTGGCTGCCTAGAATCGCACGGTGGTCCTCTCCGATCGAGCCATTCGCCGACTCGTCGCGGAGGGGCGAATCGGGATCGAGCCGTTCGACCCCGAGCTGATGCAACCGTCGAGCCTCGATGTACGCGTCGACCGTTACTTCCGTGTCTTCCGGAACTCGCGCTACCCGTTCATCGACGTGAAGGCGCGGCAGGAGGACCTGACCGAGCTGGTCGAAGTGACAGGTGACGAGGCCTTCATCCTCCATCCCGGCGAGTTCGTGCTGGGCTCCACGCTGGAGCGGGTGACGCTCCCGGACGATCTCGTCGCCCGCCTCGAGGGCAAGAGCTCGCTCGGCCGGCTGGGCCTGCTGATCCATTCGACCGCAGGATTCATCGACCCGGGCTGGGACGGCCATGTGACGCTCGAGCTCTCGAACGTCGCCAACCTTCCGATCACGATCTACCCGGGCATGAAGATCGGCCAGCTCTCGTTCGTCCAGCTCTCCGAGGCCGCCGAACGCCCGTACGGCTCCGAGGGCATCGGGTCCAAGTACCAAGGGCAACGCGGCCCGACACCGAGCCGCTACTGGCAGAACTTCCGCGACGACAGATCGGATTGACGTAACCCGGTGCCGCCGCGGAGCGGACGCCGTCAAGATCTTCGCTAGCTCGGCGGCGAGCAGTCGTCGGTCTCGTCCCCGCCGAGGCGATCGAGCAGGCCAGTCAGAGACGCGAGCTCGTCCGACGAGTAGCGCGTACCGAATGCGGTGTCGACCTGCCCGAAGTGACTTTCGGCGGCCGTCCGCAGCCGGTCGAGTCCCGCCTCCGTGAGCACCGCGTACACGACGCGACGATCGGTCGCGCACGAGGCGCGTTCGACGAGCCCTAGACGCTCGAGGCCGTCGAGAAGGCGGGTGACGCCCGATGCGGTGAGGAAGACCTGGTCGGCAAGGTCCACACGGCGCATTCGCTGGTCCGGCGCACGGGAGAGCCGCAGCAACACCTCGAAGTCGCTCAGCGTCAGGCCGTGCTCGAGCGTCAGCTGTGCGTTGAGCTGCCGCGTCAGGCCGGCATGGGCCCGCAGAAGAGCGACGAATGCTTCGACGCAAGTTGATTGCTCACTCAATACTTGACTTGTCATGTTTATCGGTGTATAGTTGTTTGCGTACTCAATAGTAGCGGACGCAAAGGAGAAGTCCATGTCAATCCTCGCAGAGTCTCCGGCCACCGTCATGCCCGCCGGTGCTTGGTCGATCGACCCGGTGTGGTCGTCGCTCGAGTTCGAGGTCCGGAAGATCGGCCTCATCCCGATCAAGGGGCGCGTGCCCGGTTTCGCCGGAACCATTCAAGGCGGCGAATCGCCCTCCATTCAGGGCACGGTGGAAGCCGCGAGCATCACGACGTTCGACGGGACCCGCGACGGGCACCTGCAGTCGCCCGACTTCTTCGACGTCGAGCGCTATCCCGAGCTGCGTTTCGAGTCCACCGACGTCGACCTCGTGGCCGACGAGCTCGTCGTCACGGGAAACCTCACGATCAAGGGCACGACCAAGCCCGTCGAGCTCAGGGGGACATTCCTCGGAGCAGGCGCGGACGCCTACGGGAACGACCGGATCGGGCTCGAGCTCGAAGCCACGGTCGACCGGACCGACTTCGGCCTGAACTGGAACGCACCGCTCCCCGGCGGCGGGTTCCTGCTGCCGAACGACGTCGTGCTGAAGGCGACCTTTGCGGCGGTCAGGCAGGCCTGACGTGCGCATCCTCGCCATCTCCGGCAGCCTCAGGGCAGGGTCGTACAACACGGCGCTCGCGCGCGCAGCGCGCGAGCTCGCTCCGGACGGCGTCGACGTCGAGATCTACGACGGGCTCGGCCGCATCCCTCACTACGACCAGGATCTCGACCAGGAGGAAGTCGAGACGCCGGCCCCGGTCGCCGAGCTCCGTCGGCGAATCGATGAGGCCGATGCACTCTTCGTCGTCACGCCCGAGTACAACGGCTCGATCACCGGGGTTCTGAAGAACGCCGTCGACTGGGCCTCGGCTCGGCATCGCACTAGCTGGCTTCGCAACAAGACCGTTGCGGTCGCGGGAGCGACGACGGGCCAGTACGGGGCTATCTGGGCACAGCAGGACCTCAAACGGGTGCTCGGAATCGCGGGGGCTCGGGTCGTCGGCGAAGCGCTTCCGGTCTCCTCCGCGCACGACAAGTTCGACGAAGAAGGCCTCCTCCGGGATCCGTTGCTGGCAGAGCGGCTGCGGAACCACCTCGCCGAGCTCGTGCACGAGGCGAGCCCCCTCTCCGTCGCGGCCTAGAACGCCGAGGGGCCGCACAAAGCGGCCCCTCGAGACGGATACCAGCGCTGGATTAGTAGAGGCGCTTCCGGCACGACCCGTCTCGCGAAGAGACGACGTGCGGCGCGAGCACGCGAGCCCCCTACGCTGGCTAGGCGATTCCCGGTGGTCCCGGGGACACGCCTCTACCCGCTGGTACCTCCACTGCCCGTACAGTCGTCGCTCAAGCCGGACCACCTCCTTTCCGCGGTACCGCCAGCATACGCATTTCGGGCGGATGGACGAAAGGGGAGCCAGCACGCCGTCGTGAACGAGGTCAGTTCAGCACGACGGAGAGCTCGAGACCCCGGTCGAGCGGAAGCGTGACGCTGGAGAGCGTCGGATCTGCCTGTCGCGCGGCCGAGTACGCCGCGAGCGGGTCGGCGTGGGATGTGACGTTGTCCGCAACGACCAGCCCGCCCGGCTCGAGCAGAGGGCGCGCGAGCACGAAGAGCTCCTCGTAATCGTCCTTCTCCGCGTCGAGAAACACGAGATCGAACGTGTCCTCGGTCGCGCCGAGGATCGCAAACGCATCGCCCTCGACCAGCTCGACCCACTCGCCAAGGCCCGCTGCGACGACGTTCGCCCGCCACGCCTTGCACCTCGCCGGGTCGTGCTCGAGCGAGAGCACGCGTCCCCCGAGGAGTCGCGCCCCGGCCGCGAGCCAGATCGACGAGTAGCCGCGTGACGCCCCGATCTCGAGAACCTCGATCCCCGCCTGTGAGGCGGCGAGCGCGAGGAGAAACCGCCCCGTCGTGGGAGCGACCTGCCGTGAGCGCCGCGCAGAGGGGATCCCGGCTTCACGCTCGGCAAGGTCCTCCTCCTCCAGGCGCGCGAGGACGGCCTGAACCCGCTCGTCAATCATTGGTTGCGCAAGAGGATCCCCGAAGGGGGCCGCATCGCGGCCGCTGGCCTTGTCTTTTCACCCGAGCTCCTCTTCTGCGACGTCGACGACCACGATGCCGTCGCGCACGAAGACCGGGTACGTGGGAACCGACTCGAACGCCGGCAGGGTCATCGGGATGCCCGTTTGCAAGTCGAAACGGGAACCGTGGCGCGGGCACACGACCATGCACAGCTCGGGCTCCCAATCGCCCTCGCAGAGCGGTCCGTCGTCGTGTGAGCAGCGGTCCTCGATCGCGTAGAACG
>DATFEK010000098.1:0-6057 GCA_035251305.1 Gaiellaceae bacterium
CAGCGCTCGTAGCACTCCGCTTCGCTGAGCGTCCGGAGTCGCTCCATTCGTCCGCAGCGTAGGCCAGGTCTCGGATGTCGCGGGGTAGGCTGCGCCCGTGCCGGTCAAACCGAAAGTCCTCGAGTTCGAGGTGAGCGTCGATCGCGACAGGTCCGCCCGGAGCGCACTCGGCGGGACCGCGATCGCACGCGAGGAGACATGGTGGCCCGAGCACCTCGTGTTGGCGGCTCTCGTCCGCTGCACATTGGGGAGCATGGACTACTCGGCCCGCAGGGCCGGGCTCGACGTCGTCGGCTCGGGCCGGGCGCACGGCACGGTCACGAAGCGCGAGGCAGACGGACTGTATGCATTCGTCGACGTCCAGTCCGAGCTCGCGATAGAGCTCGACCCGTCTCCCCCGCGCGAGGTCGTCGACGAGCTCGTCGAGAAGGCCGAGCTCGGGTGCTTCGTCAGCAACTCGCTGACGGCGACTCCGCGTCACCACTGGATCGTCAACGGCGAGGAGGTCGGTCGATGAGCACCGCGGCACTCGACATCACGTCTGTTCGCGCGCGCTTCTCTGCGCTCGATCGTCGCCTCGCATTCTTCGACGGTCCGGGCGGCACCCAGTGCCCGGACGAGGTGATCGACGCGATCTCGGGGTACCTGCGCGAATCGAATGCGAACGTCGGCGCGCCGTACGAGACGAGCCGACGCACGGACGAGCTCGTCGAGCAGGCGCACGAGCGCGGAGCGTCCTTCCTGGGATGCACCGCCGGAGAGGTCGCGTTCGGCCAGAGCATGACGGCGCTCAACTTCCTGCTCACCCGTGCGTTCGCACGAACGCTCCGCGAGGAGGACGAGGTCGTCGTCACGGCGCTCGATCACGACGGGAACGTGTCGCCGTGGCTGGAGATCGCGCACGATCTCGGCATCGTCGTGCGCACGGCGAGCCTGACCGACGAGCTCGAGGTCGACTACGAGCACTTGGCCGGGCAGCTCTCGCCGCGAACGAGAGTGGTCGCGTTTCCCGTCGCGGCGAACTCCGTCGGAACCGCGCCGGACGTCGGCCGCGTGGTCGAGCTCGCGCACGAGGCCGGGGCACTCGCCTGGGCCGACGCCGTCCATTACGCGCCCCATGGGCCGATCGACGTAACCGCCTGGGACATGGACGTCCTCATCTGCTCCCCGTACAAGTTCTTCGGTCCGCACATGGGCCTCGCGTTCGGGAAGCGTGAGCTGCTCGAATCCTGGCGGCCGTACAAGGTGCGGCCTGCCGCCGACCATCCGGTCGGGCGCCGCTTCGAGCTCGGCACGAGCCAGCACGAGCTCCTCGCCGGCTTCGTGGCCGCGGTCGACTACGTCGACTCGCTCGGCTGGGACGCGATGGTGGCGCACGAGCGTGCGCTCGGCGAGCGCTTCCTCGAAGGCCTACCCCAGGACGTCCAGCTCTACGGGTTGCGAACCATGACCGGCCGCGTGCCCACGTTCTGCTTCAACGTGCCGGGGCGTGCTCCAGCGGAGGTGGCGGCCTCCCTCGCGGAGCGCGAGGTCGCGGTCTGGCACGGCAACTACTACGCGGTCGAGACCATGAAGCATCTCGGCCTCGACGATGGCGCCGTTCGTGCGGGCATCGTCCACTACAACACCGAGGAAGAGGTCGATCGCCTGCTCGAAGGGCTCGCGGCGATCGTGTGAGCGTGGCGAGCAGGGACTATGCGGGAACACCGCTCTCGCAGAAGCTCGGCGCGAAGCCAGGTGCAGGTGTCGTCGTCTACTTCACGACGAGCCGTGAGGAGCTCGGGGCCAGGTTCGAATCGTTGAAGGCAGTCCTCGATCCCGCGGATGGGCTCTGGATCGCGTGGCCGAAGAAAGCGGCCAAGATCGGCGGCGATCTCACGTTCGAGGCGGTCCAGGACATCGGCCTCGCGCACGGGCTCGTCGACAACAAGTCGTGCTCCATCGACGAGCGCTGGCAGGCGCTCCGCTTCGTCTACCGGCTGGAGGACCGCGCCCGTCGCCAGTAGCTAGCTCGCGACTGCCCGGGTAGCAGTGCTTTCTTCGGTCGCCACGGCGGCCGCTTCGTGCCGGCGCATCGCCCGCACCTCGGGCACGAGCATGACACCGAGCTTCGATGCGACGATGATGGCCACCGATAGGAGCAGCGTCGCGTCGACGCCGATCCAGTCGGAGATCGGGCCCCACAGGGCGAAGCCGAGGGGCATGAAGACGAGCGAGACAGCCCAGTCGTAGGAGCTGACGCGCGAGAGGGTCTCGTTCGGGATCGACGACTGGAGAACCGTCTCCCAGAGCGTGTTCGCGACCACGATCGAGCCGAAGGCAAAGAGCGACAGCACGGCCAGCGCAGCGGTCGGCAACGGCACCACGAATGCGGCCACGTACGGGGCGAGCAAGAGGATGACGACGTTGCCGACGAGAAGCGGCCGTGACGGCCGCCAGCGGAGGGCGACGACACCTCCCATCAACCCGCCCGCCCCGCCCGCGGTCGCGATGAAGCCCCAGGACGCGGCTCCGTTCAGGTCCTGCTCGGCGACGAGCGGACCGAGCACTTGTACGGCTCCCCAGGCGAAGTTGCCGACTCCGAACGAGAGGAGGCTCGCCCAAAGCCACTGGCGGCTGCGAACCTCGCGCCAGCCCTCCGCGAGCTCGGCGAAGAAGGACGTGCGCTCCGCCGACATGGCCGCATCGACGCGCAGGACAGAGAGGAACGTGGCGCTGACGAGGAAGGTGACGCCGTCGATCGCGAAGACCGCGCCCGGTCCTGCCGCCGAGACGATCACGCCCGACAGCGCCGGCCCGACGATCCACGACCCGCTCCGTGTCAAGGCGATCAGCGCGTTCGCCTGTTGCAGGCGGCCTGCGCTGATCGTCTGTGGAATCAGGCCCGTGGATGCGGGGCCGAAGAACGACCCCGCCGAGCCGATGATTACCGCGAGCACGACGAACTCCCAGAGCCGCGGCGAGCCCGCGATCAGCAGCGCGGCGAGCGTCAACTGGGCCGCTGCCCGGATGAGATCGCAGCTCAGCATCACCAGCCGCCGCTCGAGCCGGTCGCCCCAGACGCCGCCGATGAGGATGAAGACGGCATGGGAGAGCGTGAACGCGGCCAGCACGATCCCGAGGTCGCCGGCCGAGCCGGTCGTCTCGAGCACCGCGAAGATGACCGCGACCGGGGTCATCGCGTCTCCTACTGCGCTCGTTGCCTGTCCGATCCAGAGGAGCCGGAAGGGGCGCTCTCGCAAGGGCTCGATGCTGGAGCGAGCCGTAGCGAGCATCGGCCGAGCCTAGCTAGCCATGGCTACGCGACAGGGATTGTCTTCTCGGGGTCCCAGAAGGGCATGGAGGCGACCCGGGCGCTTCGGGGGCCCCACTCGCTCTCGACCTGCAGCTCGGTCCCCAGCGCCGCCGAGTCGACCGGTACCCAGGCGTAACCGATGTTCCGTTCGAGTCTCGGCGAGTAGACCGCGGAGGTGACCGTCCCCACGTGCGATCCCTCGATGCTGACCGGCCACTTCGTGAAGTTGAAGGACGGGAAACGCTCGCCGTCTAGCTCGACGCCGACGATCCGGCGATCAACTCCCCTGCCGGCGATGCGATTCAGCGCGTCGCGGGCGACGCACGGGACGTCGAGGTCGACAAGCCTGTCGAGGCCCAGCTCGAAGGGGTTGTTCTCGTGGGTCATGTCCGCTCCCCAGTTGAAGATGCCGCCCTCGACGCGGCGGATGTCGGATGGGCCGGTGGGGCGAATCTCAGACGGCTCACCCGCCGCCATGATCAGCTCCCAGAGGTCCGTGCCGCGAGTCGGGTCACAGAGGTAGAGCTCGTATCCGACCTCCGACGTCCAGCCCGTCCGGGTTACGACGACCGGAATCCCCTGGACGTCCGTCTCCACGAAGAAGTAGTAGCCGAGCTCGAGGATCCCGTCGCCGAAGAGCGCGCGGACGACGTCCTTCGACTTCGGGCCCTGGATCTGGAGCGGAGCGACCTCGAGCTCGCGGATCTCGACGTTCATGCCTGCGTACGCCGCGAGACCCTTGGCATAGAGAAGGATGTCGCTCGAGGCCAGTGCGAGCCAGAAGCGATTCTCGTCCATCCGCGTCAGCACCGGGTCGTTGAGGATCCCGCCGTCCGGCGCGCACACGAGGACGTACTTCGCCTGCCCCACCGCACACTCGCTCAGATTTCGGGGCGTCAGGAGCTGGGTGAACGCGAAGCCGTCCGGGCCGGAGATCTCCACGCATCGCTCGACTGCCACATCCCAGAGCGTCACGTGCTCGAGCAGGTGCCAGTACTCGGCCTCGAGGTCGTCGTAGCGGATCGGAAAGAGCGTGTGGTTGTAAACGGTGTAACCCTTCGGCCCGTAGCGCTGCTCGGCCTCGTAGTAGGGCGAGCGGCGAAGGCGGGCTCCGCACTGAACGAGACTCATGTCGAACGCTGGCATGCCGGCTTTCTCCTAGTCCGTCGATTGACGCGAGCATCCTCGCGCATCCCGAGCCCGAAAGCGGACCCCGAGCGGAAGTCCGGCGCTCGGATCCGCGGGGTCTGACCCCGTCAGGAGTACGCCTTGCGAGCCCGGTCCCAGGGCTCTTCGTCCCAGCGGATGAGATCCGGGTCGACGCCGCGCGCCTCTGCGAGATCGCAGGTGAGGCGCTGGAAGCGGACGATGTCGACGACGGGATGGCTCGTGGGTATGAGCGTCGCCTCGCCGCCGAGCTCGCCCAGGGCGCGCATCACATCCTGCGCGCGATCGGCCGAACGCCCTTCTCCTTCGAGAACGAAGCAGCGCACCGTGTCGTCGATCGCCGCGAGGTGCCCGTGCAGGAACTGCTCCAAGTGGTGCGCCTCGGCAGCGACGCGTGCGCCCTCGCGGAGCTTCAGCACCGCCTCGAGCGCCGTCGCGGTGTCACCTCCCGCACCCACGACGACGAAGCGGTCGTGTGCGGACGCACCAAGCGACTCGGCTTCGAGCTCCGCTGCGACCGCCGTGGCCAGTCCGGTCACGTCCTCGCCCTGCAGCGCCCTCCCTGCCGCAACGGCACACGTGTAGCTCGCCGTGTGGCAGTAGCTCTTCTCGACCTCCGGCGTCGCGACCACCACCTGATCCGCCGCGCTCGCGATCGCGCTCTCCGGAGCCCCTGTAATCAGCCACGTCTCTCCGGGGAATCCCTCGACGGCCTCGAGCGTGAGCTTCGTTCCGCCCTCGTGGCTCAGAGCCACAAGGACATCCGCCGGCGGCGCGTTGCCGAGAACGACCTCGAGCGCCTGTGCCGCGCGCCCGCATGCGAGAGCCGCGTGGAAGGACGTTCCACAGCCCGTGAAGAGGACGCTCGCGTCGTCCGGAAGCCGCGACTCTCCGACTCGCCCGGGGACCTGGCGGAGCCACTCGGGCTGCGCGGCGATGGCCTTTCGGGTCAGCTGTTCGGGCACGGGTGCTGTCTATACCATCGAAGAACGATGCCCGTCTTCGAGAAGCAGACGCTGGGCAACGGCATTCGCGTGGTCACGGCGACGATGCCGCAGATCGCATCGGTGTCGTGCTTCGTGACGGTCGGTGCGGGCTCGCGTTACGAAACGCCCGAGTCCAAGGGCATCGCGCACTTCGCGGAGCACATGTTCTTCAAGGGAACGGAGCGGCGCCCGACCGCACGGACGATCTCTACCGAGATCGACGCTATCGGCGGCGAGTTCAACGCGTTCACCGGCAAGGAGTTCACGGGGTACTACGTGCGGTGCGGCTCCGAAACGCGCGACGTCGCCTTCGACGTGCTCTCGGACATGCTGCTCCACTCGCGCTTCGACCCCACCGAGATCGAGAAGGAGAAGGGCGTGATCCTCGAGGAGATGAACGTCTACCTCGACACACCACAGCGCTACGTCGGAAACGTCTACGACCGTCTGCTCTACGCCGACCAGCCGCTCGGCTGGGACATCCTCGGCACGAAGGAGACGATCGAGGCGACGACCCGTGACACGTTCACGTCGTACCTCGACGCCTGGTATCGCCCCGAGAAGATCGTAGTCGGCGTCGGCGGGCGCATCGGGGACGGACTGTCCGAG
>DATFEK010000121.1:0-7109 GCA_035251305.1 Gaiellaceae bacterium
CTGCGCTGTCGAGACCCTTGCCCGAAATCGAACGCTGGTCCCGCTCACCGCAGCAAGAGGTTCGAACACCTTCGGGAGCCCGATTGCACGAACCGCTGCAGACAGCGCGTCGAGCTTCCCGTAGAGGGCGTTCCCCGGACATTCCGTGAACCCGGTGTCACGATGTCCCGAGACGGCTCTCAGTGTCACGGGGATTCCGTTCGCATACCGCTCGCTCCCACCGGAGATGAACGTCAGGAAGCTCGTCGGGTCGAGGTGGGCGACGTCGAGACGCCAGGCGAGGAGCCGCGCAATCGCGTCCTGGGCTGCCCTGGAGGGCTGCGTGCTCCCGTACGTGCCGAGCAGCGCGACGCCGACCGATCCGATATTGAACCCTTGCGCGTGCGCTCCGACAACAGCGCGCTCGATCCCTCCGAATCGTCCCTCGTACACGGTGCCGAAGCGGTCGACGAGAAAGTTGTAACCGATGTCGTTCCAGCCATTCCCCTGCACGTGGAAGAGCTGGATCGCCCTGACGATCGCCGGCGCCTCGGCGCGCGAGTAGTCGTTCCGTCCCGCCGTATGGTGGACGACCGCGAGCCTGACATTGGCCGCGTACGCCGGAGGCGCACGCCGAATCGACTCGTCGGCTCCCCAGGACAACCGCGGCACGATCGGGGGTGTGTCGGCTGTCGCGACCCTGCGGTACGGGACACGCAGCTCCGGGCTCCAGACGAGGCGGGCCCGAATCTGGGAAACGCGGCCGACTGCGCGGGCTTCGATTGCCGTCGCCGGACCCACCCACCAGGGGTTGCCGAGCCGCCATCCGGACGCGCGATCCTCAGGCGAGCCTGCGTCGGGACCGTCCTCGGCTTCAGGCGCGCCTCGCCGCCATCCACTCCAGCGCCCGTCGCGCGAGCGCGTGCGGAAGACGACTTGCCCGGCACCTCGCCACTGGACGCCCGCGAGCGTGAACGGCGTCGTCGCTCGAGGCGGGACGTAGGCGCCCCGCCCGTTCGCCTGGAGCTCGACTGTCCTGACACTCGAGCGCGTGCCCGCAAGAGCCTGGCCGGAGTGCACGAGCGCGGCGAGGACCGCGGCGGTGAGGAGAAAGCGACGCATGCGAGCCCAGAGTGGCCATCCCACGATTCGCGGACAAGGGCCAGAAACCCTCCGTTGATAGAATCCTTACACCGGTGCGGAACCGCCTTTTGCGGGGACTTCTCTCTCTCGCGCTCATCCTTGTCGCCCTCGCAGCGCCCATGGTCGCGAGTGGGCAGGACTCGGAGACGCGTGTTCTCGCCGTTCACCTCGACAACGACATCAACCCGGTCACGCAGGAGTACGTGGAGAACGCGGTCGACCGCGCCGAGGACGAGGGCTTCGCGGCCGTGGTCCTCGTGCTCGATACGCCGGGTGGTCTCGCCTCGTCGATGCGCGGGATCGTGAAGCGATTTCTCGCCGCCGAGGTGCCCGTCGTCGTCTACGTTGCCCCGCCCGGATCGAGCGCAGACTCCGCGGGAGCCGTGATCGCAATGGCCTCGGACATCGCCGCGATGGCGCCGCAGACGAACATCGGCTCGTCCACGCCCATCTCGCTCGGCGGCCAGGACATCTCGGAGGATCTCCGCCGCAAGATCGTGAACGATGCGGCGGCATACGTCGGCGAGCTGGCGCGCGAGCATGATCGCAATGTGGCGGCGGCGCGAAAGATGGTCACCGAGGCGTCGAACTACGGAGCCCGGCAGGCGAAGGCGATCGGGCTGGTCGAGGTGATCGCGCCGACCCTCCCCGCGCTCCTGAACGAGGTCGACGGGACGAAGACGGTCCCGAAAGGCCTCGTACTCGAGACGGCAGGAGCGCAGATCGAGAACGTCGAGATGAGCTTCTGGCAGCGAGCCCGAGACTTCCTCGTCGACCCGAACCTGATTGCGCTCATGCTCTCGATCGGACTCATCGGGATCGTGGTCGAGCTGTGGAATCCGGGCCTCGTCTTCCCGGGCACGGTCGGGGCGATCTCGCTCATTCTCGGTCTCTACGGCCTGCAGGTGTTGCCCGTTTCGCTCGCGGGCTTGCTGCTCATGATCCTCGCGGCCGCATTCTTCGTCGCGGAGGCCTTCGTTCCCAGCCATGGGGCGCTGAGCGTCGCGGGGGCGGTCATGTTCGTCCTCGGCGCACTCATGCTCTTCGACCCGGCCGGAGACGCGTACCAGGTCTCGCTTCCGGTCGCGATCGGCATCGCCGGCAGCCTCGCGCTTCTTCTCGGCCTAGCGCTGTCTCGCGTGGTGCGCGTCGCG
The DNA here is from genome assembly GCA_035251305.1 of Gaiellaceae bacterium. GTDB lineage: Bacteria > Actinomycetota > Thermoleophilia > Gaiellales > Gaiellaceae > GMQP-bins7. The sequence goes on from DATFEK010000121.1 coordinate 2,277, forward strand.
CGTCGCCCTGCGGCGGTCGGCGTGCACGGGATGGTGGGCCACGACGGCGTCGTTCGGCGCGATGGCATGGTGCAGATCAACGGCGAACTCTGGCGGGCCCGGACGAGCGACGGCGCTCCGCTCGTGCCGGGAGAGCGCATCAAGGTCGAACAGGTGGAGGAAGACTTGCGACTCGTCGTAGGATCCCTCGCGTCACCCGAACCGGAGGAAGGGAGCTGATGGACGTGTCCGCAGGCCTGATCGTTCTCGTCGCAGCGCTCGTCATCGTCGTCCTGTTCCTCTTCGCCGCGGTCAAGATCGCGCGCGAATACGAGCGGGGCGTGATCTTCCGTCTCGGCCGGCTGCTGCCGGAGCCGAAGGGACCGGGGCTTTTCCTGCTCATCCCGGTCATCGACCGCATGGTCCGGGTCGACTTGCGGACGGTGACGCTGAACGTCCCGCCCCAGGAGGTCATCACGAAGGACAACGTCCCGGTCCGCGTGAACGCGGTTGCCTACTTCAGGATCGTCGAGCCGAACGCGGCCATCGTCCAGGTCGAGAACTACATGGTCGCGACGTCCCAGATCGCGCAGACGACTCTGCGCTCGGTGCTCGGCCAGCACGTGCTCGACGAGCTCCTCTCCGAGCGGGACAAGATCAACGCGATCCTGCAGGCGATCATCGACGAGGCGACATCACCGTGGGGGATCAAGGTCTCGGTCGTCGAGGTCAAGGACGTCGAGATCCCCGCCGGGATGCAGCGCGCGATGGCACGTCAAGCCGAAGCGGAGCGGGAGCGCCGGGCGAAGGTCATCTCGGCCGAGGGCGAGTTCCAGGCATCCGAGCGGCTCAAGGACGCGGCAGCGATCATGTCCCAGGAGCCGATCACTGTGCAGCTTCGCTACCTGCAGACGCTGCTCGAGATCGGGGCGTCCAACAACTCGACGATCGTCTTTCCGATCCCGATCGACCTGCTCACTGCACTCAAGAAGCTCGCGGACGCGGCCGAGGCCTCGTAGCTCAGGCGACTGGCTCCTCGACGTCGACCCCGGTCTCGGCGTCGTCGTCCGAGCCAACCACGGGTGCCAGTGTTGCCACCTTCTCGCCCTCGCGGAGGCGCATCACGATGACGCCCTGGGTCGCGCGTCCGGCCCTGCGGATCCCGTCGACCGGGATCTTGATCACGGTCCCGCCGTCGGAGATGAGCATGACCTGGTAGCCGTCGTGCACGATCCGCGCTCCCGCGAGGCGGCCCTTGCCCTCCACGAGCTGCACCGTCTTGACTCCCATCGTCCCGCGACCCTTGACCGGGTAGTCGCCCACTCGCGTGCGCTTGCCGTAGCCGTTCTCGGTGACGACGAGAAGGTCGGCGTCGTCGACCGCGATGTCGAGCTCGATGACCTCGTCGTCCCTGCGGAGCTTCATGCCAGCGACACCTGAGGTGTCGCGGCCCATCGCACGTACCCGCTTGCCGTGGAAGCGAACCGCCTGCCCGAGCCGCGAGACCATGAGCACGTCGTCGCCCTCGCCGGCGAGTCGCACTCCGATGAGCTGGTCGTCCTCGCGCAGCTTGATGGCGATGATTCCGTCGGCCTTCAACGGTGTGTTGTACACGACGAACTCCGTCTTCTTGACCATGCCCTTCCGTGTGGCGAACACGAGGTACTTCGCCTCCTCGAAGTTACGCGTGGCGATGACGGCCTGGACGTCCTCGTCCTGGCGAAACGGGAGGAGGTTTACGATCGCGCGGCCCTTCGACTGACGCGATCCGAGCGGAAGCTCGTGCACCTTGAGCCGGTAGACCTTGCCCACCGTGGTGAAGAAGAGGATGTAGTCGTGCGTGGACGCGACGAAGAGGTGCTCGATGTAGTCGTCGTCTTTCATCTCCATCCCCATGACGCCGATACCGCCGCGGCGCTGCTCCCGGTACGTCGTGACCGGTAGCCGCTTGATGTAGCCGGACTTGGTGATGGCGATGACCATGTCCTCCTCGGCGATCATGTCCTCGAGCTCGAGGTCGGTCTCGCCGGCGACGATCTCCGTACGACGCTCGTCGGCCCTGCCGTAGATCTCCCTGAGCTCGAGCAGCTCCTCCTTGATCAGCGTGGCGATTCGCGACTCGTCGCCGAGGAGCGCCCGAAGCTCCGAGATCCGCTCTTGAAGATCCGCGTACTCGTCCTCGACGCGCTTCCGTTCGAGCCCGGTGAGCGCGCGCAGCCGCAGATCCAGGATCGCCTGCGCCTGGAGCTCGCTGAGGTCGAAGCGCTCGATGAGCCCCGACCGCGCCTCGTCAGCGTCGTCGGCGGCACGGATCAGCCGGATGACCTCGTCGAGGTTGTCGAGTGCGATGAGGTAGCCCTCGAGGACGTGAGCGCGCGCAAGTGCCTTGCGGAGCTCGAACTGCGAACGGCGGGTGACAACCTCCCGCTGAAAGTCGAGGTAGTGACGGACGAACTCGAGGAGCGACAGCGTCCGAGGCACGCCGTCGACCAGGGCGACCGCGTTGTAGCCGAACGTCGTCTGGAGAGCAGTGTGCTTGAACAGCTTGTTCAACGCGACCTGCGGTACCGCCTCGCGCTTCAGCTCGATCTGGATGCGCATACCCGTCTTGTCCGAGTAGTCCTGGAGATCGGAAACCTCGGTGATGACCTTCTCGCGGACGAGATCGGCAATCTTCGAGATCACCCCGCCGTCCCCGCCCTTTTTCACGCCGTACGGCAACTCCGTGACGATGATCGCGCTCTTGCCGCCACGCAGCTCCTCGACGTGCGCCCGGGCGCGCATGACGATCCGGCCGCGGCCGGTTCGATACGCGTCGCGAATCCCCGACCGCCCGACGACGATGCCCCCAGTCGGGAAATCGGGGCCCTTCACGTGCCTCATGAGATCCTCGACGCTCGCAGTCGGCTTGTCGATGAGCGCGACGACCGCGTCGATCGTCTCTGCGAGGTTGTGCGGAGGGATGTTCGTGGCCATCCCCACGGCGATGCCCGTCGATCCGTTGACGAGCAGATTCGGGAAGCGCGACGGCAGAACCTGCGGCTCGCGGCGCGATTCGTCGTAGTTCGGGCCGAAGTCGACCGTGTCCGAGTCGATGTCACGGAGCATCTCCGTCGCGAGCTTCGCGAGGCGGCACTCGGTGTAGCGCTCCGCAGCCGGCGGGTCGTCGTCGATCGAGCCGAAGTTCCCCTGGCCGTCGACGAGCGGGTACCGCAACGAGAACGGCTGGACGAGTCGTGCGATCGCGTCGTAGATCGAGCTCGAGTCGTGCGGGTGGTACTTCCCCATCACGTCCCCGGTGACGCGCGCGCACTTGACGTACGGCCGATTCGGCTGATGACCCGCGTCGTGCATCGCCCACAGCACGCGACGGTGCACGGGCTTGAGACCGTCGCGGACGTCCGGGAGCGCACGGCCGACGATGACGCTCATCGCATAGTCGAGGTAGCTCGAGCGCATCTCCTGCTCGAGCTCGCGCGACTCGATGCGCCCGGCGCCGAGCGGCTCTACTACATCAGACACAACGCCTTGCCCGTTCCGCATTGACCCGTGCCCCAACCGTCCGCCGCCGAAGGCCGGCTTGGCCGGCCGAGAGGCGAAGAGCGGTCAACCCGTGCGCCCACGCCAAGGAGGGGCCCGCGGGGGAACCATGGGTTCCTCCGCGCTCAGACATCGAGGAATCTCACATCCTTCGCGTTCTGCTCGATGAAGAGTCGCCTCGGCTCCACGTGGTCGCCCATGAGCGTCGAGAACACGCGGTCGGCGGCGGCGGCGTCCTCCACGTCCACGCGGATGAGCATCCGCTTCGCCGGATCCATCGTCGTCTCCCAGAGCTGCTCGGGGTTCATCTCACCGAGCCCCTTGAACCGGCTGATCTGCATGCCTGCCTTCGCGAGGTCGAGCGAGCGCGCACGGAGCTCGTCGAAGGTGTCGGCCTTCGACGACTTCTCGCCGAAGGACACGGTGAACGGCGGCAGCCCGACGACGTCTCCGACCTTCGCGTACGCGCTCTGAACCGAGCCGTACGTCGGCGACGCGAGCATGGCGATGGGCAGGGCGATGCTGTGCGCTGTGCTCGTCTCGATCTCGACGACCTTCACGTGCAGCACGCCGTCAACCTCCTGCTCGACCGCGAGCTCGTAGCCGTTGGGCGGGATCGAGGCGATGAGCGCAGCCGCGTCGGATGGATCGTCCCCGTTGGCCTCGATCAGGCCGTGGGAGATCGCAAAGCGCGCGGCCGAACCGAATTCCGACTCGAGCTTCGCCGTCCAGGCCTCGAGGTGGCCGAGGTCGCGGACGAGCCGTGCCCACCGCGCCTCCGTAAGCGCCGTCTCCTTCTCGTCACGGGCGCGGACCGTCATGTCCTTGACACGCTCGCGCACGAGCAGATCCTCGAGCTGGGCGTCCTTCTCGAAGTACATCCCCCTGCTCCCGAGCTTCACGTGATACAGCGGTGGCACGGCGATGAACACGTGGCCTCGCTCGAAGAGCTCGGGCATCGTCCGGTAGAGGAACGTCAGCACGAGGGTGCGGATGTGCGCGCCGTCCACGTCGGCGTCGGTCATGACGATCACGCGGCCGTACCGGAGGTTCGCGATATCGAACTCGTCGCCGAAGCCGGTGCCGATGGCCGTGATCATCGCCTGGATCTCGGTGTTCGAGAGCACCTTGTTGATGCGGTTCTTCTCGGAGTTGATGATCTTCCCGCGCAGCGGCAGGATCGCCTGCGTCGTGCGATCGCGCGCCTGTTTCGCCGAGCCGCCGGCGGAGTCGCCTTCGACGACGAACAGTTCGCTGTCCTCGCGGTTGGCGCTGGTGCAGTCGCTCAGCTTGCCCGGCAGATTGAGCCGCCCG
>DATFEK010000125.1:0-6038 GCA_035251305.1 Gaiellaceae bacterium
CGAAACTATAGCGTCCCGGAGCTGGGTCAGACCCCACGGGTCGACCTCTATCTGCAATAGCGTGCCGGAGGCGGGGGTCAGACCCCACGGGTCTGACCCCTATCTGGGACGAGACGCGGCTATCGTCGTACGGTGAGCGCCCGCCGACGAGTCGTGCTGCTCGTGGCCGCGGTGTCGGCCGCGGCGGTGGCGGTCGTTGCCGCAGCCGTCGTGTCTTCCGACGGGGGCTCGGCTACGACGGCCACCGAGCCGGAGCTCCGCGAGGGGCGTCCACCAGTGTCGTTTGCGCTCGGATTTCGCACCGACGACGAGGCGCGAGACCTTACGCGCGGCGCGGCTCTCTACCAGCGAGGTGACACCAGCGCCGCCGCCGCGCTCTTCGCGAAGCACGACTCACTCGAAGCGAAGGTCGGATCCGCGCTCGCCACCTGGCCGGAGGGATCGCTCGACCGGCTGGAGCAGCTCGCGAAGCTCTACCCGGAGATCGCGGTCGTCCAGCTTCATCTCGGCCTCGCACGCCTGTGGGCGAACCGGGGTGACCCGGTCGCGGCGTGGCGCGCCGCCATCGACGCCGAGCCGGACACGCCGTACGCGATCGTGGGCGGTAACCTGCTCCATCCCCGGCTTCCCCGCGGCCTGCCTGCCTTCATCCCCTCGTTCGCCGCGTCGTCCGAGATCACGCGGCTTCCGGCGGCGCGGCAGCTCGAGGCGCTCCGCCGCGCCGCGGAGCGAGGAGGCGTTCGGGAGCGCCTGCTCTACGGGGTCGGGCTCCAGCGAGTGGGCCGTCCGGTCTCGGCGTCACGTGTGTTCACCCAGGCGGCACGTCGAGCGCCTGGGGAGATCGAAGCGAAGGTCGCAGATGCCGTCGGTCGGTTCGACAAGGACACGCCCGAGCGCGCGTTCGGCCGTCTCGGGCCGCTCACGCGCACACACCCGAACGAGCCGACGGTGCGCTTCCATCTCGGTGTCCTGCTCCTCTGGACGGGGCGCATCGAGGAGGCACAGCGCCAGTTCCGGCTCGCTGCACGCTCGCAACCCGGGTCGCCGCTCGCCCGGGAGGCTGCCCGGTACCTGGAGACGATCCGCCGCGCGCGCTCCTAGACGCTCAGGCGTCTTGGCATTCGTTTTCGGATAACCCGAATGGCCAGGTCTCACACCGCGGTTTGGAGGGGTTCTTTGACGACAGCCGTACCTGTGACTACCGTGTGACCGCCGTCGCGGAAGGGGGGCTGGTCTGGCCGCAGGAGAATCAAAAGGCGCGACCACTCGAACGCCCGTCGAGGACGTCCTCGCGACGGACGAGGCGCAGCGGCTCCTCGAGAGCGGATATCGCACGGGCAGCCTCGATGCGGACGAGGTCGCACTGGCACTGGACGAGCTCGAGCTCGAGCCGGCGCAGCTGGACGAGTTCTACGCCGCCCTCGAGGAAGCGAGGATCGCAGTCGTCACGCCGGACGACGACGTCGAGCCCGAGATCGAGCCGGATACCGAGATCACCACAGATGCGCTGCAGCTCTTCCTGAAGGACATCGGCCGCGTTCCGCTCCTTACCGCAGCGCAGGAGGTGGAGCTCGCGAAGCGGATCGAACGCGGCGACCACGGCGCGAAACAGGCGATGGTCGAGGCGAACCTTCGCCTCGTCGTGTCGATCGCCAAGCGGTACCGGAACCAGGGGCTGCCGTTCCTCGACCTCATTCAGGAGGGTACGATCGGGCTCGTCCGGGCGGCGGAGAAGTTCGACTACCGCAAGGGCTTCAAGTTCTCGACGTACGCCACATGGTGGATCCGCCAGGCGGTCGCGCGGGCGATCGCCGACAAGGGCCGGACGATCCGCATGCCCGTTCACGTCGTCGAGAAGCTGAATCGCATCCTCCGCTCCGAGCGGAAGATCCGCGCCGAGCGCGGCCGCGAGCCGACGACCGACGAGATCGCCCGCGATCTCGACATGACCACTGAGGAGGTCGAGCAGATCCGGCGGAGCGCCCAGGTTCCGGTCTCGCTCGAGAAGCCCGTCGGCGACGACGACGAGTCCGAGTTCGGCCACTTCCTCGCCGACGAATCGGCACCGCTCCCCGACGAGCTCGCGGAGACGACGCTGCAGCGCGAGGCACTCCGCACGATCTTGAGCGCGCTCTCCGAGCGCGAGCGCCTCGTCCTCGAGCTCCGCTACGGTCTCGACGGACAGCAGCCTCGGACGCTCGACGAGGTGGGTCGCGCCTTCAATGTGACACGAGAGCGGATCCGGCAGATCGAGCACCAGGGCCTGAAGAAGCTCCGCGCGCTCGCTGACGCCCAGCGCGTTCGCGACGTCGCCTGAGCTTCGGCGTATTCTCCTACTCGAAACGGAGAGGAGAGACCATGTACGCACGCGTTGCACGCTTCGAAGGAGCCGACCCGAGCCGCCTGGCATTACGTTCTCGGAGACGGAGGACGGGATGCGCCGGGCCGACGAGGCGCTGAACAGCATGTCTCCCGGTGACGAAGCCGGGCGCCGGACGAGCGTCGAGTTCTACGAGATCGCGCTGGACGAAGACTTCAGCTAGGTGCCCTCGCAGGAAGAGCTTCGCGAGCAGCTCGCCGAGCTGATCGCCATACCGTCCGTCAGCGCCGATCCGGCGCATGCCGAGGACGTCGAGCGGGCGGCGGTCTGGGTGGCCGAACGGATTCGAAGCGCGGCCGGCACTGCTGACGTCGTCCCGTGGAACGGCGGCCGGCCGCTGGTGGTCGGCGAGTTTCCCGCCTCGGAAAGCCCCGAGTCGGCGCCGACCGTGCTCTGTTACGCGCACTTCGACGTGCAGCCTCCCGACCCGCTCGACCTCTGGGAGTCGCCGCCCTTCGAGCTCACCCGCCGCGACCGCCGCCTCTTCGCACGCGGAGTGGCCGACGACAAGGGGAACCTCTTCGTGCTCGTCGAGGCGGTGACGCAGCTCGCAACTGCGGGCAAGCTCCCGGTCACTGTGCGCTTTGCCTTCGACGGCGAGGAGGAGGTCGGGGGCGACTCGATCGTGCAGTGGGTCGAGCAAGACGAGCGCGGCGCGGACGCCGCGCTGATCCTCGACGGCGCCATGGTCCGCAGGGGAGAGCCCCTTTTCTACGTGGGCGCTCGCGGGATGTTGTACTTCCACCTCCGCGTGCGTACCGGCACGAGGGACATGCACTCCGGCATGTTCGGTGGCGCCGCCCTCAATGCCGGGCACGCGCTCATCGCAGCGCTGACAAATGTGCTGCCGCGCACGGACGGTCGGCTCCCCGACGAGCTTCGCTCCGGCTCGATGCCGCCGACGGACGAGGAGCTCGCCGCCTGGACGAGCCTTCCTCCAGGTGTGGAGCAACTTGCGCCCTTCGGGGCGGTCCCGATCGCACCGGACGCGACTGACGAGTTCTACCTCCGGACGTTCGCCGACACGTCGCTCGACGTCAACGGATTCGCGACCGGCTCGCCCGACCTCGTCAAGACCGTCGTCCCGGTCGAAGCGCGGGCCAACGTGTCGATCCGGCTGGCTCCCGGTCAGGATCCCGACGAGATCCGCGGGGTGTTCGAGCGGCTGGTTCGCGACACGCTTCCGGACGGCGCCGACCTCGAGATCGAGCTGCGGAACCGCGCGCGGCCGGCGCTGACCGCCTCCGGCGATCGCGCGCTGCAACTTGCGGCCGATGCCTTCGAGCACGTGGTCGGGGCGCGCCCGCACTTCGTTCGATCCGGGGGCACGCTCCCGATCTACGCGGCGCTTGTGGAGAAAGGGCTTCCGACGTTTGTGACGGGCTTCGGGATCGAGAGCGAGTGCAATGCCCACGCGCCCAACGAGAACGTGCCCGAGGATGCGATCGTCACCGGCATCGAGACGATGCGCGAGGTCTTCCGCCGGCTTGGAGAGCTTGGCTAGCGCGCCGTTCGTGAGCCCGCTCGCCGAGGAGCTCGCCGCCGACGTCCTCGCGCGGTTTCTCCGCTACGTCCGCGTCGACACGCAGGCTGCGGATCACGTGACGGAGCGCCCGAGCACGGCGAAGCAGCTCGACCTCTCGCGGATGCTCGTGGACGAGCTGCGCGAGATCGGCCTGCACGACGCCGAGCTGACCGGGAATGCGACCGTCTTCGCGAGCCTTCCCGGAACGTCCGGCGGGCCGGTTGTGGGGCTCATCGCGCACGTCGACACGAGCCCCGCGGTCACCGGCGCGGGCGTACAGCCGATCGTCCACGAAACGTGGAACGGTGCACCGATCGAACTTCCCGGCGATTCGAGGCAGGTGCTCGACCCGGACGAGCTTCCCGCGCTCGCCGAGCGGGTGGGGCACGACATCGTCACGAGCGACGGCACCACGCTGCTCGGTGCAGACGACAAGGCAGGGATCGCCGAGATCATGGCCGCCGTCGACTTTCTCGCGCGGAACCCCGGCCGCCCGCGCGCCCGGATCCGAGTCGCGTTCACGGTCGACGAGGAGGTGGGCCGCGGCGCAGAGGACTTCGACCTCGACGCCTTCGGTGCGGACGTCGCATACACCCTCGACGGCTCGGGCCTCGGCGAGCTCGAGATAGAGACGTTCTCGGCGATGTCGATGCGGGTGACGATCCGGGGTCTCTCCGTGCACCCGGGAAGCTCGAAGGGAAAGCTCGTCAACGCGGTCAAGCTCGCGTCCGAGCTCGTGATGTCGCTCCCGCGCGACAGCCTCTCGCCCGAGACGACCGAGGACCGAGAAGGATTCGTCCATCCCGTGCGCATCACCGGGACCGCCGAGGAGGCGATCGTCGACTTCATCGCGCGCGATCACGACGACGAGCTCCTCGACCGCCACATGAGCCTCCTGCGCGAGCTCGCTCAGCAGGTGGTCGAGCGCGAGCCACGAGCGCACGTCGACATCGATGAGCGCACTACGTATCGCAACATGCGCTCGACGATCGAGGCGAACCCGAGAGTCGTGGACGCTGCCGTCGAGGCGATCCGGCGCGCGGGGATCGAGCCGAGGCTGGCGATCACCCGCGGTGGGACGGACGGCTCCATCCTCTCGGCACGCGGTCTGCCGACCCCGAACCTCTTCACCGGCGGCCAGCAGTACCACTCGGTTCGGGAGTGGGCGAGCGTGCAGGACATGGCTGCGGCGGCGGCCACCATCGTCGAGCTCGCCTCCGTCTGGGCCGAGCCCGATCCTGCGACGAGCCCTTTGTAGCCAGGGCCGGGGGTCAGACCCCGCACCTGACCCGCGGGGTCAGACCCCACGGGTCTGACCCCGCAACGTGGCTACTCTGGGCAGGTGGCCAGGCTCGTCGGGATCAACCACCTCGCCGTCGAGGTCGGCGACCTCGACGAGGCGATCGCGTTCTTCGAGCGAATCTTCGACGACGTTGCGCTGCGCGGCCGGATCGGGAACATGGCCTTCCTCGACATGGGCGATCAGTTCGTCGCGCTCGAGCGGGTCGGGCGACCCGTCTCAGCGGGGCACATCGGTCTCGTCGTCGACGATCAGGCCGAGACGGTGCGGCGCGCAGGAGAAGCCGGCGCCGAGCTGGTAGGCAGCCACGATTTCCGCGATCCGTGGGGAAACCAGTGGCAAGTCGTCGACTACCGCGACATCCAGTTCACGAAGACCCCCCGCGTGCTCGAGGGCATGGGTCTCGGCGCGCTCGGGAAGTCCGAGCGGGCGCTCGGCGAGCTACGCGCCAAGGGCCTCGCGGACTGAGTGCCGTTCGCGGGTCGCGCCTCGGCGCGTCAGGCTGAGACCGTATCGTGTACGCCGCAGCCGAGCCAGACGTGACCGAAGCGACGCATCTCGTGCACGATCGGAAGGAGGGCGAGACCCTTCTCGGTCAAGGCGTACTCGACCCGCGGCGGCGATTCGGGGTAGCTCCTGCGCTCGACGATCTCCTCGGCCTCGAGCCAGCGCAGGCGCTCGGCCAACGTCCTCGGGCTGATCCCCGCACATGAGCGCTCGAGCTCCGTGAACCGCCGCGGCCCCTCCGAGAGGTCGTGGACGAGCAGGACGGTCCACTTGGAGCCGACGATCTCGGCGGCCCCAGCGACCGAGCAGGTCGGCGCCTCGTGGAC
>DATFEK010000130.1:0-2809 GCA_035251305.1 Gaiellaceae bacterium
CGAGATGGGGCGTGCGACCGAGCAGAACGTACTCCGCGACGGTCATCCACGGTGGCGTCGCCGGCTCCTGCGGGACGACGGCGACGAGCTGTGAGAGCTCGGAGCGTCGCATCTCCTCGATCGAGCGTCCGCCGATCTCGATCAGGCCCGTGTAGGGAACGAGCCGGGCCACCGCGCGCAGGAGAGTCGTCTTGCCGGCGCCGTTCGGGCCGATGAGCGCGAGCCACTCGCCCTCTGCGACCGACGCGTCGATGCCGTCGACCACCGGCTTGCCTCCGAGAACGACGGTGACTCCCTGCAAGCCGATTGCGGTTACGACACACCTCCCCTCGTCGTCCGCAGTACGAGCGCGAAGAAAGGCGCCCCGAAGAATGCGGTCACGACCCCGAGCGGGATCTCTGCAGGAGACAGGGCCGTTCGCGCGATCACGTCCGCGAGCACGAGGAATCCCGCGCCGATGATCACGGACAGCGGGAGCAGCGCGCGATAGCCGGCCCCCGAAAGGAGGCGGATCGCGTGCGGGACGATGATCCCGACGAAGCCGATGAGCCCGCTCACGGCGACGGCAGCCGCGGTGCCGAGCGTTGCCGCGACGACGAGGGCCAGGCGCACGCGCCGGACGTCGACGCCGAGGGTGGCAGCCTCGTCGTCCCCGAGGCTCAACACGTCGACGACGCGCCGAAGCGCGAGGATCACGACGGTCGCGACGGCGACGTACGGCAGGATCAGCACGACATCGGACCAGCCCGTGCTCGGAATGTTCCCGAGGATCCACGAGTACACCTGTTGCAGCGTCTCCGAGTTCTGCTGCTGGACGAACGTCTGCCAGGCGGTGAAGAACGCAGCTACGGTCACGCCGGCGAGGACGAGGGTCGCCGCGTCGCGCTCGCGACGGGCCGAGCGCCCGACCGCATACGTCAGCATGACGGCCACGGCTCCGCCCACGAAGGCCGCGACCGGGAGCGCGCGCTGCCCACGCAGCCCGTCGGGGAGGTAGGCGATCGCGATCGTCGCGCCGAGCCCCGCGCCGGCCGCGACGCCGAGCAGGTACGGGTCGGCGAGGGGATTGCGAAAGACGCCCTGGTACGTCGCACCTGCAACGGCGAGCATTGCGCCGACGAGCGCGGCGAGGACCACGCGTGGAACGCGGATCTCCCAGAGGATCGCCTCCTCCGTCGGAGAGAGCGGCGTCGACACGCCCGGCACGTGGAGCCGGGCGCCGGCGGACTCGAGCACGCCGCCGATGCCGAGGTCGATGGGGCCGGCAAGGACGCCGACCGCGAGCGAGACGACGAGGAACCCGACAGCGGAGCACGCCCAGACCGGCGTGAGGCCGCGAGCCCGAACGTCCGTGGCGTGCTCCGCGGCGATGCTCATCGCGTGTTACTGGCGGAGCCGTGCGAGCGCGGAGGACATCGCCTTGAAGAAGTTCACGAGGCGCGGCCCCCAGCGTGACGCGATCGAGTCGTCGATCCGGACGATCGAGCCTGTCCGAACGGCGTTGATGCGATCCCAGCCAGGGCGGGCGGCGACGGTCGAGGGCTTCTGTCCGCAGCACACCGTGTCCGCGAGCACGATCACGTCGGGGCTGGCCGAGACCACGTACTCGGCGGAGAGCTGCGGGTACCCGAAACCCACCGAGTCGGCCGCGTCGGCGATGTTGCGGAGTCCGAGCGCTTCGTAGACCTTCCCGACAAAGGTCTTCGAGGTCGCGGAGTACAGGTCGGGAGTCAGTTCGTGGTAGACGGAAAGACCCCGTCCTGGTCTTCGCGCCCTGGCGACGATCGCCGTGATCTTCGACTTCATGCGACCGACGAGCCGCGTGGCCTCGGCCTCGTGTCCGGTGACGAGGCCGAGCTGGCGGATCTGCTGGTACGCGCCCTTGAAAGACTTCGCCCCATCCTGGTGGATCACGGTGATCCCGAGCCGCTCGAGCGCGTCCGAGAGGCCTTTCGGGTCATATGCGATCACGACCAGATCCGGCCGGTACGAGGCGATCGCCTCGACGTTCGGCGTGAAGCCGGAGAGCGACGTCTTCGGCACGCGCTTCGGATGATCGGACTGGTCGTCGACCGCGACGACCTGAGAGTCGGCGCCGATCGCGAAGAGCGACTCGCTGGCCGTGGGCGAGAGCGAGACGATGCGGCGCGGCTTGCGGGTGACGGTCACCTTCCCGTTCGAGGCGACGATCGTGACCGGAAACGAGGCCTGTGCACCGGTCTGGTGCGAGGTGCTGCCGCCGGGTGCACCGGCGACGAGGACGGCGAATGCCGCCGCCACGAGGGTGACGAGAACCGAGAGACGAAGCACCTGAATCCTCCTTCCGCGAGGGGTTCGGCTATGGGGAACGCGGCAGGTCTTCTGACTCGGGGCTCCCTCCCTCGCCGCCTTCCCGGCCTACGCCAGTGGCTTCGTGGCGGGGGAGCGTCTCCCCTTACAGCGGCGGGACCGTCCCGGATTCGCACCGGGTTCCCTCACCGTGCTCCTGGTTGGAGGACGAGCCTATCATCGGACGATGGCCGGCACCTTCGCGCGACTCTGGCTCCCCGTCCTCGCCTGGGCGGCCCTGATCTTCGCGCTCTCCTCGATCCCCGATCTGGGGACGGGTCTGGGGGGTTGGGACCTCGCCCTCCGCAAGCTTGCCCACGCGGCCGAGTACGCCGTCCTGGGAGCGCTTCTCGTACGAGCGACGGGACGGGGCGGCCTCGCGCTCGCGATCGGGACCTTGTACGCCGTCAGCGACGAGCTCCACCAGGCGCTCGTCCCCGGACGGATGGGGTCGCCGGTCGACGTCGCGATCGACGCGCTC
>DATFEK010000157.1:0-2436 GCA_035251305.1 Gaiellaceae bacterium
CGCCGAGTCGAGGATCGTCTCCGCGAGCATCCCCATGCGGGTCGCCCCGGTCGAGTCGAGCGCACCGCAGCGGATGAGGGCTTCGAGCGCGCGCCGGTTGAGGACGCGGGGATCGACGCGCTCGGTGAAGTCCCAGATGGATTCGAAGGGTCCGCCCGCGGCACGTGCGTCGACGATGGCCTCGGCAGCGGCCTCGCCGACGTTCTTCACCGCGTTCAGCCCGAAGTGGATCACGCCACCGACGACGCCGAAGTCCTGTAGCGAGGAGTTGACGTCCGGAGGAAGCACGTCGATCCCCATCTCGCGGCACGCGTTCACGTAGAACGGTACGCGATCCTTCGTGTTCATCACCGACGAGATGAGCGCCGCCATGTACTCGCGCGGATGGTTGGCCTTGAGCCACGCCGTGCGGTAGGCGATGAGCGCGTAACAGGCCGCGTGCGCCTTGTTGAAGGAGTAGTCCTGCGATGACTCCATGTCTTTCCACAGCTGCTGCGCGACCGCCGCGGAGACCTGGTTCTCCGCGCAGCCCTCGAGGAACTCGTCCTTGAGGGACGCCATCAGCGCGTGGATCTTCTTCCCGATCGCCTTGCGCAGCGTCTCCGCCTCGGCGGGAGAGAACCCGCCGAGCTGTTTCGCGATCTCCATGTACTGCTCCTGGTAGATGCAGATCGCGTACGTCCCGCCGGTTATCTGCTCGAGTCGCGGGTCCGGATACGAGACGGGCTCGCGGCCGTGCTTGCGCGCGGCGTACGTCGAGATGTACCCCATCGGCCCTGGCCGGTACAGCGCGACGAGCGCGATCAGGTCCTCGAACTCGCTCGGCTTGACGAGTCGAAGCGCCTCGCGCATGCCCGAGGACTCGAACTGGAAGACGCCCGTCGACTCGCCTCGCGCGAGCATGGCGTAGGTCGCTGGATCATCGAGCGGGAGGGAGCCGATGTCCACTCCGCCGACGAGCTCGATCGCCTTGTCGATCACGTCCAGGTTGCGGAGCCCGAGGAAATCCATCTTCAAGAGGCCGAGGTCGACGACGTCCCACATCCCGAGCTGGGTGACGACCTCCTGGTCCGGGCCCTTCTGCTGGAGCGGGACGACCTCGATGAGCGGCTGGGCACCGATCACGACGCCTGCGGCATGGATCGAGTCCGCCCGCGTAAGCCCTTCCAGCGGTCGTGCGAGCTCGACGATCTCCTTCGCCACAGGGTCCGAGTCCACCGCCTGCCGGAGCTCCGTGCCCGAGCGGAGCGAGTCCTCGAGCGTCTGGCCGGGGCCTTCGGGGACGAGCTTGGCGATGCGGTCGACGACGCCGTAGGGAATGTCGAGCACGCGACCCGCGTCGCGGATCGCGGCGCGAGCAGCCATCGTGGAGAACGTGATGATCTGGGCGACGCGATCCCGGCCGTACTTCTCGGCGACGTAGTTGATGACGCGATCGCGCCCGGCGACCGAGAAGTCGATGTCCATGTCCGGCAGGTCCTTGCGCGCCGGGTTCAGGAACCGCTCGAAGAGGAGCCCGTAGCGGATGGGGTCGACATCGGTGATCTCGAGGCAGTACGCCGCCAGCGAGCCGGCCGAGGACCCGCGGCCTGGGCCGACGCTGACACCGTTCTGCTTCGCGAAGTGGATGAAGTCCCAGACGATCAGGAAGTAGTCCGCGAACCCCATCTCGCGGACCGTCTTGAGCTCGAACCGAAGGCGCTCGGTCAGCTCGGGCGTCGCCTTTCCGTACCGGCGTACGAGGCCCTTCTCGCACAGCTCGACGAGGTAGTCGAACGCGTCTCTGCCCTCGGGAACCGGATACGTCGGCAGGAGAATGCGACCGAGCTCGAGCTCGACCGAGCATCGCTCCGCGATCTCGAGCGTCCGTGCCAGGGCGTGCTCGAGGCCGGGGAAGTCCTGCGCCATCTCCTCCGGTGTCTTGAAGAAGAACTCGTTCGTGTCGAAGCGCCAGTGGTCGGGGTTCTTGAGCGTGTCGCCCGACTGGATGCAGAGGAGCGCCTCGTGAGCGTAGGCGTCGCTCGAGTCGAGGTAGTGCACGTCGCCCGTGGCGACGAGCGGAAGACCGGTCTCCTCCGCGAGTGCGATCAGACCCGGGTTGATCTGCTGTTGCTCGGCGAGCCCGGCGTTCTGGAGCTCGACGTACGTGGAATCGCGCCCGAAGATCTGCGCGAGCCGGTCGAGGTCCTCGCGGGCGTCCTTTTCACGCCCCTCGACGAGCGCACGCGACACGCGCCCCGAGAGACACCCCGAGAGCGCGAGCAAGCCTGCGGAATGGCCCTGCAAGAGCTCCCAGTCGACGCGCGGCTTGTAGTAGTAGCCGTCGAGGTAGCCGAGCGAGCAGAGCTTGATGAGATTCGCATAGCCCTCGTTCGACTCGGCGAGGAGCGTCAGATGCGCATATCCCTTGGTCTGCGCCCGGCGGTCGTCGGCGAC
>DATFEK010000171.1:0-2155 GCA_035251305.1 Gaiellaceae bacterium
CACGTCGTCACCCCGGGCGAGAAGCGCGCGGACGACGTTCGAGCCGATGAAGCCCGCGCCTCCCGTCACCAGGACCCTCAACTCGGGACCTCGGCCAGGACGTGGAAGTTCGCGAAGAGCGTGCTGGGGCCGGGCGTGCGGAGTCGTGGGGAGCGTGCGTCGATCGCCTCCGCAACGCCGTTGAGGCCGGCGATCAACGGACGCTCCAGGGCTCCCAAGTGTGAACGGCGGAGGGTGAGGCTGAGGTTGATCGACATGATCATCGCGATACAGGCTGTGGTGCCGGAAGCGGGCGTCACGGTAACCGACCTCCAGGCACCGTTCTCGAGGAAGAGCTTCTCGAGGCCGGCGTGGGTCCAGCGCCAGTAGTCGGTCGGGGACGGGTGGTAGGGCATGACGCCATGGGTCGACGCGAGCACACGACCCCCGGGGACGGTCACGCGCATGAGCTCGCGCACGGCCTGCGCCGGGTCGTCGCAGTGCTCGAGCACCTGGTTGCAGAGGACGACGTCGACGCTTCGGTCCTCGACCGGGAGCGCCTCGACCGAGCCGCGCAGCTCGGCGCGCGGGTTGTCGGCCGCATCGACCCCGACGAACGACGTCGCGTACGGGCCGAAGAGAGGCTCGTACGGTTTCGTGCCACAGCCGACGTCCAGCACGCGGTACGGGCCGAGAGTGCTGTGCGCGTCCTTCGCCTGCTCGCGCAGCCAGCGGACGAGCGGCCCCCGGACTGCGTAGGTCGTCATCGACTTCGGAGGATCGAGGTATGTGTCAGACATCCGTCTCTTCCTCGACCGTCGCCGCTCCGGCAGCCGCGAGACCGAGCATGAGGCACGTGGCCGCCTGTAACGGGATGCCGGAGACGATCCCGAGCGAGGCCCATTCTCCGGCCAGGACGAGGAGCGCGCAGAGCGACGTCAGCCCGGCACCGGCTGCCCACGGATTCGTGGCGTACGTCGTCGTCCGCCAGGCGAGCACGAGGGCTGCCGCTCCGACCATCAGGAGGAGCGCGAGCCCGATCACGCCCGCATCGGCCAGCATTTGGATGTAGAGGTTCTGGACGCCCCATTCGCGACCTACCGCCGGGAACGCGAGGTCGACGACGTCGGGGAAGCGCTCGCGCGCGTCGGGGACGTACGGCTCGAAGATCTCGGGACGGGACGAACGTTGCCAGCCGACTCCGAGGATCGGGTCGTCCTTCCAGATCCGCAGCCCGATGTACGCAAGAACGGTGCGTTGCGAGTACGTCTCGACGCCCTGCGGCGGGTCGTCCCCGCGAACGCCCACAAAACGGAGAAAGTCCTCGAGGGCGTCGCCCCGGACGGCGGAGACCCCGCCCGCCACGACCGCGACGACCGCGACGAGCGCGAGCGTCCGCCGCCCGTATGGCGCGAAGCGGCGGCGCCCGCAGATCCAGAGAACTGCCGCTCCCAGTCCGAGGCCGCCGGCAGCCGCCACCGAGCCTGCGAGCACGAGTCCGAGAATCCCAGCGAGCAGGGCCGTCATGAAGAGCGCCTTGGCGGGGATCCGCGCTCTCCCAGCGACGATCCCTGCGGCGGCCAGTGAGATCGCGACGGCCGCGAGGGCCGCCAGGTCGTGATGGCCGAGAAACGAGGGCTGGCGCCAGCCGGCATTCCATGCTCCGAAGACGTCCAGCCCGAAGAACTGGACGAGCGCGACTCCGGCGGCGAGAGCGGCCCAGAGAGCGATGCAGCCCAGGACCAGTGTCAGGTCCTCCGCGCGCCGGACGAGGTATGGGACGGCGAGCGCCAGGAGCGCGTACTCGCCGAGCTTCAGAAAGCTGACGAGATGGTCGTCGAAGAGCGCGTCCGACAGCGAGGCGGGTCGAAAAGTCGCGAAGGCAAGCCATGCCAGAAGCGCGATTCCGGGGATCCACAGAAGCTTGGCCGGCCGAAGGCGGTCGAGACCGTTTCGAAGAGCCACGACCGCGGCAGCGAGGACGACGACGAGGAGGGCGCCGTCGGAGAGCCGCACGTCGATCGACGTCGAGCCGACGTCGACGCCGAGCTCCGGCTGGTAGCGCTCGTGGAGGAACAGGAACGGAACCGAGCCGGCGAGCAGCAACGCGCCGATGGCTTCACGGTTGACGAGGGTGCGAAAACGGGAGGGCATCGACGTGCGCTCGAGCGACGGA
>DATFEK010000197.1:0-2327 GCA_035251305.1 Gaiellaceae bacterium
ATGAGCGCGACGATCGCGAGTGCAAGCGGAATCGCGGTCGCCACGAGCGTGCGGAAGACGACGAGCAGCACGATGAGCGCGGCGAGCAGTCCGAGCAGCTCCTGCGTTCCCTGCTCGATCGGCGGGAACTCCGCGTCGCCGTTGAACTCGACCGTCACGCCGGCCGGCGCGACCGCCGCGCGGACGGCATCCTGCACGGCGACCACTTCTGCGCGGTCCTCCTCGTAGATGACCCGGTCGAACTGGGCCTCGGCGTACGCAATGCGGCCGTCGTCGGAGAAGGTGTTCTCGCTGAAGGGGTCCCCGACGCTCTCCAGGCCGGCCCGCTCGTCCGGTCCTATCGCCTCGAACTCAGAGGTCTTCAGCTCGGCGATCGCTGCCTCGACAGCCGCCTTTCGCTCCGGCGTGTCGAGTCGTTCACCTTCCGGCGCCGCGAACACGAGGTTCAGGACGCCGCCCTGCTCGGCCGCGAACTCGGCCTCGATGAGGTCGGTCGCCCGCTGCGTGTCCGACCCCGGGATCTCGAACTCGTCCTTCAGGCTGCCACCGACAGTCCCTACGAGGACGATGAGAAGAGCGATGATCCCGAGCCAGCTCAAGACGACGCGCCATGGGTGAGACGCGCACGCGCGCATCCAGCTCGCGAGCGCGCCCGTCGAGAGCCGTTCGTGCGCCGCGAGACGCTCGGTTCCGTTTTCCGTGGAGTGTTCGGTCATTGATGGTGCCCCCTCTGTCGGCTTCGGTGTTACCACTGCAGACCCGATAAGAGTCTCTAACTCATCGCCGGTGTGGTTTGTTCCCGTCTTCGATCTGGCGAACTCGAACGCTGTTCGTGAAGATGAACGCCGTACTGGAACGGTGTTCTAGCAGCTGTATGATGTTCAAGTCAAATGAGTGCCGAACCAGAACGAGAGACCCCTGAGCCGACGGGGGTGCCCGACATCCCGGAGCCTCCGTGGCTCAAGCCGCCTCGGGCGACGCGCTCCCGAGCGCCTCTCAGCCGCGACGTCATCGTGGATGCTGCCCTGCGCCTCCTCGATCGGGAGGGCGCGTCGGGCCTCAGCATGCGGCGCCTCGCCGAGGAGCTCGGGAGCGGCGCCGGCGCCATCTACTGGCACGTCGCGAACAAGGAGCAGCTGATTCAGCTCATGTTCGACCGGGTGATCGGGGACCTGCCGCTGCCCGAGGTGGATCCGTCACGCTGGCAGGAGCAGATCAAGCAGGCCGCGCGAGACGCGCGGAACGCGATGACCGATCACCCCGGTCTCGCCGAGCTCTCGTTCGGCCGCATTCCACTCGGGCCGAACGCCGTGCGTTACTTCGAGTGGCATCTCTCGGTCCTGCGGGCCGGCGGTCTGCCGGACCGCGTCGCGGCGCTCGCCGGCGACCTCATCCATCTCTACGTGGACTCGTTCTCGTTCGAGGAGTGCGTGGGAATGTCGACTCCATCCGGCGAGGAGAGTTCGGTGGCTGACTTCATCGGCGAGCTCCGCGCGTACTTCGCCTCGCTGCCCGCCGACCGGTTCCCGAACATCACTGAGCTCGCCGGCGAGTTGACGACCGGTGGCCCTGACGTGCGGTTCGAGTTCGGCCTGGACATCCTCGTTGCCGGACTCGCCGCGCACGCGCAGAAACGATGAGTTTTCGCACCCGGAGCCGTCTCAAGTCCCGAGATGGCCACCCCGGGGCCGCAGTCGGTCGGCTTTGCCATCCGGGGCCCGATCACGCGCGCCGATCTGCCGGGGCTCTGCGACCGGGTCTGCGGCCTGCTGGAGGAGAGCGGTGCGGGCGTCGTGCTCTGCGACGTGCACGGCGTCGAGTCCGATGCGGTCACGGTGGACGCGCTGGCGCGGCTGCAGCTCGCGGCGCGGCGTCACGGCTGCAGAGTACGGCTGTGCTCCACGTCGAGCGCGCTACGCGACCTCGTCTCGTTCATGGGGCTGACCGACATCCTGCTCGAACGATGACTTCCCACATCACCTGACGCAGAGCGGTCAGGAGCTCTCGAGCGAAGACTCGTACTCGAGCGGCAGACCGAAGAGCGGGAAAACCGTCGCGGTGTCGAGGAAGAACGTGAACTCGACGATCTTCCCGTCCTCGATCTCGAGAACTTGCAACGACCACGGCTCGTATCCGTCTTGGTCGACGCGCGGCCGAAAGTGGCCGAACGCGGGTGCTCCGTTGGCCGACGCCACCGGTATCACCCGTGAGTCACGGCACGTGATGCCCGGTCCGAACCACCAGCTGAGGATGTCGTCGCGGCCCGAGAGCCAGAGGTCGAACGGAGGCATCGACTGCGTCGCGTCCTCGTGGATGAGCGCCGTCAA
>DATFEK010000207.1:0-5838 GCA_035251305.1 Gaiellaceae bacterium
CGAACGCAGGGAATTCGCCCACAGGGAGTCGTCGTGGTACTGCGTCGAGATCGCGCGCGCGCCTATCGGCAGCAGAACCGAGGCCGTGACGACGGAAGCGACGACTACCGCGACCCGGCGGCGGGAGGATTCCGGCACGGCTGCTGACAGTACCCTGACGGCATGCGTGCGTCCTCCGTGCTCGTACTCGCTGGACTAGCGGTCGTCGCGGTCACACAGGCTCACGCCGTGACGTCGTCGGGAACGTCTCTACGCGTGACCTACTGGAAGAACGGCGCCGACGCGAAGGAGACCTCGACCTGGACGCTTCGGTGCCCGCCGGGAGGGACGCTTCCTCGACCGGCTGCCGCGTGCAGGCGACTGGCTCGGGGCGGACCGATGTTGTTCGCACCGCTCCCGAAGAACATCGTCTGCACCGAGATCTACGGCGGGCCTCATAGAGCACGCATCGTGGGAACGGTCGCCGGCAAGCGGATCTGGGCCACCTTCACTCGGCGGAACGGCTGCCACATCTCGCGTTGGAACCGGCTCGCGCCCTGGCTCCTGCCGCCCGGCGGAATCACGTAGCACGCCGTTAGCATCGGCGGCAATGACGACCGTCCTCTTCGTCGGCGCAGGGCGCCATCAGCGTCGCGCGATCGAGCAGGCGCGCACCCGTGGGCTCCGCGTCGTTGCGGTCGACCGCAATCCCGACGCGCCCGGGCTCCTCGCTGCCGACATTGCGGAGATCGTCGACTTCACGGAGGTGGACGCGGTCGTGGCCCTCGCGCGCAGAGCCGGCGTCGACGGCGTCCTCACGGTTTCGGCCGACCGGGCAGTGCCCGTCGTCGCGGCCGTCGCCGAAGAGCTCGGCCTGCCGGGGATCGGACGCACGACAGCTCACCTCCTGACGCACAAGCTCGCGATGCGAAGCGCCCTTGGCGCGCGTGGGCTTCCCCAGCCTGCGTTCTCGGGCCTCGGGTCGGAACGTGACCTCGACGCGGCACTTGCGACCGTGGGCGTCCCGGCCGTTCTCAAGCCGGTGGACTCGGGAGGACAACGAGCGGTGTTCCGCATCGAGAGTCGCGCCGAGCTCGAGCGCGAACTGCCCGAGGCGCTCGCCGAGTCGCCGACCCGCGAGGCGATCCTCGAAGGGTTCGTCGAGGGCGTCGAGATGAACGGGATCGTGATCGCCCGCGATGGGCAGCCGGCTCTCGTGACCCTCTCGGACCGTCTCCGCCCGCCGGGGATCGGTTTCGGCGTCGGCTGGATCCACATCTACCCGCCCTCGGTCAACGGCGATCAGCTCGCACTCTCCGAGCGCGTGGCAGTCGAGTCGGTACGCGCGCTCGGCCTCCGCGATGCGATCGCGTTTCCGCAGCTGATCGCGTCGCCGGACGGTGGCGTGGCGGTCGTGGAGGTGGCCGCGCGCATTCCGGGAGGGCAGATGGCCGACCTCGTTCGGCACGCGGTCGGAGTCGATCTCGTCGAGGTCGCGCTCCGCCAGGCGCTCGGCGAAGACGTGCCGGACGAGATCGCGCTCCCCCGGTTCAGGCAGCCGCTCGCGATCCGCTTCTTCACGGCGCAGCCGGGACCGCTGCCGGCCGGCGAGGTCGTGCGCATTGGCAGCCTCGACCCTGTTCTCTCTGCCGAAGGCGTCGTGCAGGCAGACACGTACCTCCAGATCGGGGAGACGATCCGCCCCGTGCGCAGGGACGGCGACCGGCGCGGCTACGTGATCGCGATCGCGGACACCCCGGCCGAGGCGCTGGCGCGCGCGGAGCACGCGGCCGGACGACTCGAGGTCAACGTCGCACGGTGAGCTGCGGGTTCGACCTCGGGCACTACCGTGAGATCCTCTTGGCGGCACGGGAGGGCGGTTACCGATTCTCGATGTTCGAGACACCACCCGAGCGCGGCGATCTCTTCCTTCGCCACGACATCGACCTTTCGCTCGACGCGGCAGTTCGGATGGCCGAGCTCGAGGCCGAGCTCGGCGTGCAAACCACGTACCTGCTCATGACCGAGTCCGTCTTCTACAACCTCGCCTCGAGCGAAGGCGCGGCCGCGATCCGGCGGCTCCGTGCGCTCGGGCACGCGGTCGGGCTCCACGCCGTCCATCCGCGAGTCGACCTCGACGATCGCTTCGACCGGGTGGTTTCATGGCACAACCCGCAGCCCGAATACATGTCCGAAACGGTCCCGGGAGCCGTCAGCGTGTATGCGGAGCCCTACTTCTCGCGTCAGACGTACAGATCGGACTCGAACCAGCACTGGCGCTCGGGCTGTCCGCACGAAGAGCTCCGTAGCGGCGGCTTTCCGTGGCTGCAGATCCTCGTGCACCCGGCGATCTGGGTGTACCCGGGCGCGACCATGGGTCAGACGATGCGGGCGATGGTGGAGGCGGAGCGCGAGCGGCGCCTCGGTCAGCTCGCCGCCGACGGCATCCAGCTTGACTGAATGGGGTCAGACCCGTGGGGTCTGACCCCGTCGCTCGCGAAGAGCCTGGGGTCGGACCCTACGGGTCTGACCCCGCACACCGGCCGCTCCGCGTCGTCCACTGTCCCGTGAACACGGCCGGCGTGCCGTGGGCGAACGTCCAGGCGCTCCGGCGACGCGGGATCGATGCCCAGCTCGTCGTCTTCAACCGCTACCAGCTGCACTCCGAGGCCGACTGGTCGCTCGAGCGACGCGGCAGCCTTGCGCGGAGGCAGTTGACCCAGTGGTCGGCGCTGCTCCGCCTCCTCCCTCGCACCGACGTCTTCCATTTCTACTTCGGGCTGACGCTCGTCCCGCAGGTTGCGCAGTTCCCGCTCCTGCGCGCGCTCCGCAAGAAGTCGGTGATGCACTACTTGGGCTCGGACATCCGGGGGAAGACACCCGCGGAGCTCGCGTCCGGAAAGAAGGCGGGCGCCCGAGTCGTCGGCTCCTACGACGCGATCCGCTGGGTCCCCGAAGCCGAGGTGATCCCGCCTGGAATCGACGTAAAGACCATCGAGCCGGCGCCCCCGTCCGACCGCACGCGGCCCGTGATCCTGCACGCGCCCTCGTCGCGCCGACGGAAGGGAACGGAGCACGTGCTCGCGGCGTGCGAGAGCCTCGATGCCGACCTCGTCCTCGTCGAGGGGCTCCACCACGATGCCGCGTTCGAGCGCTACCGCGAGGCGGACATCGTCGTCGACCAGCTGAACGCGGGCTGGTACGGGCTGTTCGCGATCGAATGCATGGCACTCGGCAAGCCTGTGGTCACGTTCCTCCACGAAGAGGCCGTCCATCGCACCGAGGAGGAGCTTGGCGTGCGCGTTCCGATCGTGCAGGCCACCCAGGACGACCTGAGCGCGCGCCTCGAACCACTCGTCGCAGACGCCGCCGAGCGCCGACGGATCGGAGCCGAGTCGCGCGCGTATGTCGAGCAGGTCCACGATCTCGATGCGATCGCCGACCGCCTGCTCGCTCTCTACTCTCGTCTGTAGTGCCCTCTCTCGGCACAGAACTGAAGCGGCTCGGCAAGCACTCGGCGATCTACGGCCTCGGCGGACTCGTCTCACGCATCCTCGCCGTTCTCCTCCTCCCGCTGTATACGCGCTTCCTCTCGCCGTCCGACTACGGAAAGGTCGAGACGCTGATCGCGCTCACGACGGTGATCGGGATCGTGCTGCGCATGGGGATCCACTCCGCATTCTTCCGCTTCTACTTCGATTCGCCCGAACCCGAACACCGACGTCTCGTGCTTCGCACGTCCTTCTGGTTCACGATGGCGATGGCGACCGCAGGGCTGTTCGCCGGAGTCGCCCTCTCGCCGCAGATCTCGGATCTCCTCTTCGGCACGACAAACGACGCAGAGCTCGTCGCCGCCGCGTTCGTGGGCCTCTGGGCAGGGATGAACTACGAGCAGCTGACGTCGCTCTTTCGGGTCGAGGAGCGCTCGACGGCCTTCGTGGCGGCGAGCCTTTCGAACGTCCTCCTGACGATCGGAGCGACGCTGATCCTCGTCGTCGCGCTCGACAAGGGACCGATCGGCGTGATCGTCGGCAACTTCACGGGCACGCTGTTGGTCTACGCGGCGCTCGTCGGTTACCGCCGGGAACAGCTCGGGCTGCAGCTCGACCGAGGCCTGCTCCGGGAGATGAACCGCTTCGGGACCCCGCTCGTCCCGACCGCGCTCTTCCTGTGGGTGACGAACTTCTCAGACCGGCTCTTCCTCGTGCAGCTCGCGGACGTGACCGAGGTGGGCCTCTACTCGGTCGGAGTGCGCATCGCCTCCGCCATGGTGCTCCTCCTGACAGCGTTCAGGCTCGCCTGGCCTGCGTTTGCGTACTCGATCGAGGACGAGGGCGAAGCGCGGCGTACATACGCATACGTGCTCACGTACCTCGTGCTCGTCGCCACGTGGGTGGCAACCGCGCTCGCGCTCCTCTCCCCCTGGATCGTCGACTGGATCGCCGATCCCGCCTTCGACGAGTCGTCGCGCGTCGTCGGGCCGCTCGCGTTCGCCGCGGTCGCGTTCGGCGCGTACATCGTGGTGGCCATCGGCGTCGGGCGCGCACGCCGGACGCAGTTCAACTGGGTCGTGACAGGGGTTGCTGCTGCGGTGAACATCGCCCTCAACCTCCTGCTCATCCCGCCGTACGGGATGATGGGTGCCGCCGTCGCGACGATCGCCGCGTACACGACGATGTTCGTCGGCATGGCCTGGTGGTCGCAGCGGATCTACCCGGTGCCGTACCAGTGGCGGCGGGTGACGACCGCGGCCGGTGCCGGAATCGCGCTCGTCGCGGTCGGCAAGCTCGCGGGTGGCGGGCTGCCGGTCGCGTTCCTCCTTGCGCTCGCGTACCCGCTCGCTCTCTTCCTGCTCGGCTTCTATCTCCCGGCGGAGCGCAAAGCCATCGGCGCCCGGCTCAGACTCGCGCGCTGAGCCCTAGTCGAAGGGCTCCGGCTCCTGGTCTCGCGCAAGGTCGATCGTGTGACGCCTACCCGGTGTCAATCCGCGCTCGCGCATCTTCGGGGTCACGATGAAGCACCACTCGCCGTGCATGTAGACGACGGTCGCGCGGAACCGCTGACCGTCCAGCTCGAAGGCCACCGGAATCTGCCTTTCCCAGCCGAGCCTCTCCTTCTGTACATCGCCGATCACCACCCTGGTCGTGGTGCCGGTCGAGACGACGTCGACTTTCATCCTCATGGTCAGGCGACGATGCGGTACACCTGGAAGCACTCGGCGTACTCGCGGTTCACATTCACGCCGTGCACGCGGGCGAGGTTCCAGATGTATTCGGGGTCGGCGTATCGGCGATGCTGCTGCGAGGCGTAGTGGGAGAGCGCCGCGACCTTGCGCTCGATGTGACGCTTTTCGAGCGCGACGTACGCACCGTAGGAGAAGTCGAAGTTGTTCCAGGGCACTTCATAGCCGAGGATCGTCGTCCGCTTGAACGCGCGCAGCCCCTCCTGCGCAATCGTCTGGTGATCCTGGTGCACGTCGTGGTGCGACGGTTGAAACACGACGTCGGGCCTCAACTCCTCCCAGAGCGCGACGAGAATCTCGAGGAGGTCCTGGCGGCGCTCGGGGAAGGTTCGGACGTCGAAGTCGTGCACGGTGAGACCGTCCTCGCGGATCCCGAGCTCCGCGGTCGCCTCCCGCACCTCACGCGCGAGCGTGTCGGGCTCGAAGCCCGGAGGAAGCGAGCGCGTCGCGATCGAGAACGCGACGTAGCGGACGTCGCACCCGCCCTCGACGAGTCGCGCCATCGTCCCACCGCAGCCGAGCTCGCCGTCGTCGGTGTGCGGCGCGAGCACGAGCGCTCTCTTCCACGCTTCGATCACCGCGCTATTCAACCACTGGACCTTCCAACGGTCGCTCAT
>DATFEK010000236.1:0-3133 GCA_035251305.1 Gaiellaceae bacterium
CGCGCGGGGTTGACGGGGGGTCAGACCCCACGGGTCTGACCCCCACCTCGTAGGGTCCTGCCCAGTGACCTGGGTCGAGCTTCGCCGGCGGATACCGAACGCGCTGACGATCGCGCGCTTTGCCGCGATCCCGGTCTTCGCCTGGCTCTACCTCGAGGCGGGAGACGGGCCCGCGTGGGGGGCCGGACTCTTCTTCGCCGCCGCCGCCTTCACCGACCAGCTCGACGGCTTCCTCGCACGGCGGTGGCACGTTGAGTCGAGCTTCGGGAAGGTCGCCGACCCCCTCGCCGACCGGCTCATGATCGGAACTGCCGTCGTCCTCATGTGGGCCACAGGGCGCATTCCGCTCGTGGCAGCACTCGTGATCCTGGCGCGAGACGTGGCGCTCATCGTCGGCTACCCGATCCTCGCACCGCGCGGCTACGAGCTCGACGTCACGTTTCTCGGAAAGCTCGCGACGTGGGTCGTGTACGCGTCGCTCGGCTTCGTTCTCGTCACGAACGAGGGCACCGGCTGGCCGCTCGTGTTGCTCTGGCTCGGCATCGCACTCGCCGTCGGCGCAGGCATCCAGTACCTGCGCCGTGCACGGAGTTCGCTCCACCGAAGCTGATCGGGCCGCTCGAGCAGGGACTGGGGTTTCGGGCGCGAAAACTGACCTCTGAACTCTCAACCTGAGGTTGACCCCTCGGTGTGCGCACTGCTTTACTCATGTGAACCTCGAGGAAAGGCCGCCGGTGGAACCACTTCCCGATCTTTCGACACTGACTGACGACGATCTTCGCGTGATGATCCGCGAGCTCGAGAAGGAGGAGGACGAGATCTCCTTCCGGCGCCGCGTGCTGCACGGCCGCATCGACATCCTGCGTGCCGAGCTCGTCGCCCGTCTCCGTGAGCAGGTGAGCGCGGGGGAGGCCAAGCTCGCGGACGTCGAACGCCTGAGCGAGATCCTCAGTGCGAAAG
This sequence comes from Gaiellaceae bacterium, assembly GCA_035251305.1. Taxonomy (GTDB): domain Bacteria; phylum Actinomycetota; class Thermoleophilia; order Gaiellales; family Gaiellaceae; genus GMQP-bins7. The sequence continues at coordinate 961 of DATFEK010000236.1, forward strand.
CCGCGCCGGCGGACGACGTGTGAGTCACGTCTACTGCCCCGAGTGCGGCTTCCAGAATCCGGAAGCCTCGAACTACTGCTCCCGCTGTGGCGCCTTGCTCGCCACCGAGACCGGCTCCGAGACGACGATGAGCTTCGATGTCGAGGACGAGGGCGAGGACGTCGATCTCCTGACGGCGCTCGGAATCACAGGCCCGGCGCTCGTAGTGCGCTCGGGCGGCGGCATGGCCGGACAGTCCTTCCAGCCCAGGGAGGGGAGAACGCTGATCGGCCGGTCTCCCGAATGCGACGTGTTCCTCGACGACGTCACCGTTTCGCGCCGACACTCCGAGCTCGTACGCGACGGCGAGACGTTCTCCATCCGAGACCTGGGCAGCCTGAACGGCACGTACGTGAACCGAAGGCGGATCGAGTCGGTCGTTCTCGAGAACGACGACGAGGTCCAGATCGGCAAGTACCGACTGACCTTCCTCCAGCGATGAGCACCGTGACCACACGCCGTGAGAAAGAGGGAGCGGAGCCCCGCCTCCGCACGATCGGATCGGTCTGCGAGGAGCTCCGGGAGCAGTTCCCGGACATCTCGGTCTCGAAGATCCGCTACCTCGAAGACCAGGGCCTCATCGCGCCGAAGCGAACTCGCGGCGGCTACCGGCTCTTCGCTCCCGACGACATCGAGCGCCTCACGACCATCCTGCGGTTGCAGCGGGACGAGTTCCTGCCGCTGCGCGTGATCCGCGAGGAGCTCGCGGGCCCCGGGGCGGCGGCCGAGCGGACGAGGCGCCGTGCGGTCGGCATCACCGATCGGGAGGACGAGATCGACGAAGCCGAGCTCTGCGAGCGCGCGTCCGTGTCGCCCGACTTCGTCCGGCAGCTCGAGGAGTACGGTCTGGTCGTCGCGCGTATCGAAGCGGGGGGGCGTCTGTACGGGGAGAGCGAGGCGGACGTCGCCAACGCCTGCGCGCGGCTTGCCCGATTCGGGGTCGACGGACGCCATCTGCGAACCTTCCTCACGGGAGTCGGACGTCAGGCCGCGCTCATCGAGCAGCTCGTCGCGCCCGGGCTGCGCTCGCGCAACGCAGAGCGGCGACGAAACGCTCTCGACGATGTCGAGGCGCTCTCCAAAGTCGCGCAGGAGCTCTCGCACCTCCTCCTCCTGCGCGATCTGCGCTCGACGGTGGAGCGGACCTCGTGAGCACCGCGAGTATCGATCTCCGCGATCGAATCCGAGACGTTCCGGACTTTCCCACCGAGGGAGTCGTCTTCAAGGACCTCATGCCGCTGATCGCGGACCCGGTGTACTTCAGCGAGACCATCCGGAGGCTTGTCGACTGGGCGCGACCACGCGCACCGGATCTCATCCTCGGTGCCGAGGCGCGCGGGTTCATCTTCGGCTCCGCTCTCGCGTATGCGCTCGGCGCCGGGTTCATCGCGGCACGCAAGCCGGGCAAGCTCCCGCGCGAGACAGTGGAGGCGGTCTACGCCCTCGAGTACGGGACGGACAGCCTCCAGGTGCACCGCGATGCCGTTCCCCCGGGGTCTCGCGTCATCGTGGTCGACGACGTGCTCGCCACTGGAGGGACGGCAAAGGCCAAGGTCGAGCTCGTGGAGGAGCTCGGTGGTGAGGTCGTCGGCATCGAGTTCGTGCTCGAGCTGACGTTCCTCCACGGCCGTGACAAGCTCGCCGGCTACGACCTGCACTCGCTCATCTCGTACTAGGAGCTTCCAACGTGATGATCGCTCGGCGACGTGGCCGTTCATTGCGCTAGGAGCTCCGAGAGCCGGCGCCGATTCCTCGACGGTACGAGCTCGGCGGGCTCCGCGACGCGACCAACCACCCTGATGTCCGAACGTCGTATTACAACGAGATCATGTACGACCCGCTCACGAGCACGTATGCGTTGTCGTGCCCGCACGGCCGAGCGGCTCGGATTCCGCTCTCCGCGTTTCGGACGCTCGAGCGTCTTCCCGGGGCAGCTCACCCCGCGGTCTACCGAATCCTGTTCGCGTGTGGCTGCGGAGGCGAGCACCCCGGCCTCATAGCGCACGACGATCTCGACTGGGCGCATCTCGGGACGGCGGGCGATCGGACGTTCCGGAACTTCATGACCGCGCACGACGATCCGATCGCGACCGAGCTCGCCGATCTCGCCGTCGGCCACATCGGCGCGGGCGAG
>DATFEK010000241.1:0-4665 GCA_035251305.1 Gaiellaceae bacterium
CGCGAGTGGACGAACACGAGAACCGCGCAGCGTCTCGTAATCGAAGAGGACGCCCGCGACCACGAGCGGGCCGGCGAGCGATCCCCGTCCGGCCTCGTCCGCTCCCGCGACGAATCGAACACCGAGCCGTCGATCGAACGCGAGGAGACGCTGGCCGGTGGATCGAGCCACGCGGCCGAGGATAGCTCCTACCCCTGCCGGAGCTCGCGGACGCGCGCCTTCTTCCCCACTCTCTTGCGCAAGTAGTAGAGCTTGGCGCGGCGGACGTCGCCGATGGTGACGACGTCGAGCTTCTCGATCTTCGGCGTGTGGAGCGGGAACGTGCGCTCGACGCCTACGCCGAACGACTGCTTGCGCACGGTGAACGTCTCGCGGAAGCCCGAGCCCTGACGCTTGATGCAGATCCCCTCGAAGACCTGGATCCGCTGCCGGTTGCCCTCGATCACCTTGAAGTGGACGCGGAGCGTGTCGCCCGCCTTGAACTGAGGCAGGTCCGTGCGCAGATGGCGCTGCTCGAGGCTCTCGATCGTCGTGTTCATCGGAAAGGACGTCCGGCGGGCCGGGTCGGACGATGTTAGCGGAACGAGATCCGCTGAGGAGGCCAGTAGGTCATGAAGACCTTGCCGATCAGGTTCTCCTGCGGAACCGCACCCCACTCGGTCGAGTCGCAGGACTGCGACCGGTTGTCGCCCATGACGAAGTAGGCGCCTTCGGGCACCTTGTACGTCTCCTCCGGCCCGATGCCGCGCCGGTCCTGCGCGATGTACGGCTCTTCGAGCCTGCGACCGTCGATGTAGACGAACTCGGCGCCACGCCTCAGCCGGACCTGAACCGTCTCGCCGGGAAGCCCGATGATCCGCTTGACGAAGGTCCCTCCCGCGCCGCACTTGGCTTTCGCAGCGGGCGGAGTCTCGAACACCACCACGTCGCCTCGCTGAGGATCGCGGAAGTGGTAGATGAAGCGGTTTGCGAGCACGCGATCGGAGAACCGAGACTCGCAGCCCGCAGCCGGCCGCGCACAATGGAGCGTGGCTTCCATCGAGGACGACGGAATCCGGTAGGGATTGATCACCCACGCCTTGATCGCAAGCACGATCGCGACGGCACCGACGATCGTGACGATCCAGTCCACGACGATCCGCACCCGGCGAGGAAGACGGCCCGTGACCCGATCGAGTGGATGGTGGAACTCGTGGTGGCCGGGCTCCTTGCGCTCCGACGAGGGCGGCGGCAACGGCCATGAGAACGGCGGTGAGGGAGGTGGCGGCTCGTACTGCTCCGGGAGACGCCATTCGAGGTCGGGCCCGGCGCCGTCGACCGGCCCGTCGATTCGGGTTCGGCGCTGTTCGTCCGTCTCGCTCACGTGACGCTCCTGACGTGGTCGCGGCGCCAGGCCGCGATCCGTCCATGGTCGCCGGAGAGGAGGATCTCGGGCACCTCCCAGCCGCGGAACTCCGCCGGCCGTGTGTAGTGCGGGTACTCCAAGCCTCCGTCGAGCGCGGCGGAGAAGCTCTCGACCTCTCCCGAGCCTTCGCTGAGCGCACCGGGAAGCCTGCGTGCCACGGCGTCGACGACTGCCAGCGCCGGAATCTCGCCACCCGAGAGCACGTATGGCCCGATCGAGACCACGTCCGTGCAGAGGTGATCGAGGATCCGCTGGTCGAACCCCTCGAAGCGCGCGGAGAGGAGCGTCAGCGCATCCTCCGCCGCGAGCTCCTCGACGAGCTCCTGGTCGAGCTGGCGACCCTGAGGCGACAACGCGACGACCCGGTGCTCCGGAAGTCCGCCGTACGTGGCGTCGAACGCGGCGGCGACGACGTCGACGCGGAGCACCATCCCCGGCCCGCCGCCGTACGGGTCGTCGTCGACCTGGCCCGTGCTGAGCGGAGTCGTGTCACGGTAGTTCAAGACCCTGAGCTCGAGCGCCGTGCCGAGGACCGCCGCCAGCGGACGACGTGCCTGCGGCCACGTGAACGCGTCCGGGATCAGCGTGAAGACGTCGAGGCGCACGACGGAGAACCGTAGCCGTCAATCCGTGAATCCGGGGTTCAGATGGATTCGCCTGCTCTCGAGGTCGACCTCGCGCACGCAGTCCTCGACAAGTGGCAGGAGCAGACCCGTGTCGAGCTCGAGCGCATCGTTGGCGGGCGCCTGTACGACGTCGCGCACGAGCCCAACGCGAGAGCCGTGCTCGTCGATCACCTCCAGCCCGACGAGGTCCGCGACGTAGTACGAGTCGCTGTCGAGCGGCGGAAGCTCCGCCCGCGACACCGTGAGCTTCGCGCCACGCTCCGCCCGACGATCGAGCCTTATCGCGAGTCGGCCCCCTCCCACACGTCGCGACTCGACGACGGTCGCGGGCTCACCGTCGACCAGCAGTTGGGCGCCGACACTGAACCGGCTCGGATCCGCGCTCGCGGACTCGATCACGAACGCTCCGTCGACTCCGTGTGGGCGACCGACCCGGCCGACCTCGACGAGCTCCTCGTTAGCCGGCAATCTCGAGCAGATAGCGCTCTTCGGCCCTCGCGCCGCCTGCGCGGACGATGCTGCGGAGCGCGCGAGCGATCCGTCCTTGCTTGCCGATGACCTTGCCGACGTCGTCCGGTGCGACGTGGAGGTGGAACACGATCGCGTCCTCTCGCTCCTCGGTCTCGACTCGAACGGCGTCCGGCTCGTCGACGAGCCGGCGCGCGATCCACTCGAGGAGCTCAGCCACTGAAGCCTGCAGCGCGGATCAGCCGCGAGACGGGCGCCGTCGGCTGCGCGCCCTTGGCGATCCAGTCCTTGATCCTGGCCTCGTCGAGGTCGATCGTGGAGGGATCGGTCTGCGGGTTGTAGCGGCCGACGATCTCGATGAAGCGACCGTCGCGCGGCGAGCGCGAGTCGGCGACGACGACGCGGTAGATCGGGTTCTTCTTGGAACCGACCCGGGTCAACCTGATCTTTACTGCCATCTGACTCCTTCGGAAGACATGGACGAGGGATTGTGCCTGTCCTAGCGACGGCCGGGCGGCGGCATTCCGGGAAGTGCGGGCATCTTCCCCTTCCCCATCTGCTTCATCATCTTCGCCATCTGCTTGCGGGCGGCCATGAGCTTGTTCACCTCGTCCAGAGAGGTGCCGCTCCCCGCGGCAATCCTGCGGCGACGCTGGGTCGAGATGATGTGCGGCATCCGCCGCTCCTGCGGCGTCATCGAGAGCACGATCGCCTCGACGCGCGCGAGCTGGTTCTCGTCGAGATCGAGCCCCTGAAGCTGCTTGCCGAGGCCGGGTACGAGCTTGAGCACGCCCTGCAGCGGCCCCATGCGTCGAAGCATCCCGTAGCTCGCGAGGAAGTCGTCGAAGGTGAACTCTCCCGCGCGCATCCGCCGCTCCATGTCCGCCTGCTCGTCCTCGGCGACCGCGGCTTCGGCCTTCTCGATGAGCGTGAGCACGTCGCCCATCCCGAGGATGCGCGACGCCATGCGATCGGGATGGAAATACTCGAGCTGATCGAGCTTCTCGCCGACCGAGGCGAGCTTCACCGGACGGCCCGTGACGGCCTTGACGGAGAGCGCCGCGCCCCCGCGCGCGTCTCCGTCGAGCTTCGTCAGGACGACGCCGTCGAAGGCGATGCGCTCCTGGAACGCGAGCGCGACGCTCACGGCTTCCTGGCCCGTCATGGCGTCCAGCACGAGGAGGATGTTCAGCGGCTTCAACGTGTCGCGAACGGCCTCGAGCTCGTCCATCAGCTCCTCGTCGATGTGAAGCCGGCCGGCCGTGTCCAGGATGACGACGTCGAGCCCGTCGGCGCGTGCCTGGTCGAGCCCATGCCGGGCCGCGGCGACCGCGTCCTTCGTATCGAGCCGATAGACCGGGATCTGGATCTGCCTGCCGAGCTGCTCCAGCTGCTCCACGGCTGCGGGACGTTGAAGGTCGCAGGCGACGAGGGCCGGTCGCTTCCCATCCTTGCGGAGGAGGAGCGCGAGCTTGGCGGCCGCCGTGGTCTTCCCCGAGCCTTGAAGCCCGGCGAGGAGGATCACGGTCGGCGGTCGTCCGAAGGCCAGCCGCGAGTCCCCTGTCCCCATGAGAGCCGTGAGCTCCTCGTGGACGATCTTCACGACCTGCTGGCCCGGCGAGAGGCTCTTGAGAACGTCCTGACCCAACGCACGTTCCTTGACCGTCGCGGTGAAGCTCTTGGCGACCTCCAGGTTGACGTCCGCCTCGAGCAGTGCAAGCCGCACCTCGCGCATGGCCTTCGAGACCGATTCCTCGTCGAGACGCCCGCTGCGACCGAGGCCGCTGAGCGTGGACTGGAGTTTGTCGGAGAGCGTGTCGAACACAGCCGAAAAGTGTATGTCGGGGGCTCTAGACTCATCTGACATGGCCGCAAGTGACGATCGGCGCAAGACCCTTCCCGCAGGGACGGTGACGTTGCTCTTCGCCGACGTCGAGGGATCGACGCGGTTGTTGCACACGCTCGGCGAGCGCTTCGCGCCTGCGCGAGCCCGCATGCGCCAGATCGTGCGCGAGGCAGCCGCAGGAAATGGCGGCCACGAGGTCGACTGGGCCGGCGATGGCGTCTTCCTCTCGTTCGCCCGCGCGAGCGAAGCGATAACGGCGGCCGTCGAGATGCAGCGCACTCTCGACAGCGAGCCATGGCCGCCCGACGAAGCGCTACGGC
>DATFEK010000002.1:0-5136 GCA_035251305.1 Gaiellaceae bacterium
CCCCGAATACCCACCGCAGCAGGTCCGAAACGGGAGGAAGCCTCCGGGCTGCGACGGGTGCTGGGGCAGGGGTCTCGGTCATCGAGTGCCGGACGAGGGGACCGGGTCAGTCCCCTCGTCCGTCCGAGTCGACGTTACGAAACTGCCCTTTCTTCCTTCCACACCCACTCGCCGTCCTCCGCCAGGTAGATGGACTCCGTTCCGGCAGTCGGATCACCGTTGGCGTCGAACTCGAGGGGTCCGATGACCGAGTCCGGAAGGTTCGTCTCGAACATCTTCGCGACGACGTCCTCACGTGTCCCGTCGGAGCGGGAGATCGCGTCCAGGATCACCTGGGCGGCCGCGGCCGCGTAGACGGTGTAGACCTGGACGGTCTGACCCTCCGGCACCTGGAAGGTGTCGAAGAACTCCTTACCCGCGCCGGTGAGCTCGCTCGGTGGCTTCGTCGGTGCCGAGCCCCAGGCTCCGTTGACATTCTCGGGCCCGGCCTCCTCGAAGAGCGTCGAGAGGATGAAGCCGTCGGGAACCATCAGCTTGACGACCTCGTTGTTCCCAAGAATCGCGACCTTGTCCTTGACGAGCTGGCCGCCGTTGTTCGTCGAGACGCCGCCCAGGAAGATGCCGTCGGCGCCGGTGGCCTTGATCTTCGTCATCAGAGCCGTGTAGTTGGGGGCGTCCTTGTCCCAGCCCTCGTGCCCCACGACCTCGAGCCCGATCTCCTTGGCCGACGACTCGAACACGTCGGCGACGCCCTTCCCGTAGAGCTCCTTGTCGTCGAGGATGTAGACCTTCGTGACGCCGAGATCGTCCTTCATGTACGAGGCGTCGATCCTGCCCTGGAACGAGTCGTTGGCGACCACCCGCGTGTAGTTGCGCTCGCCCGTGGGGAAGTACTTGTCCGGCTCACCGGACTCGGTGCCGGGGCCGGAGACCGTCAGGCCCGTGTAGGTGTTCGCCGGGCTGACCATGGCCAACCCGACCTCGTTGAGGATCGGGATGATGATCGCGGCGCACCCCGAGTTGTAGGTGCCGATCACGCCGACGATCGACGAGTCGTCCGCGTACGTGTTCCCGTTCTCGGCACACTTCGCCTCGTCCCACTTCCCCGCGGCCGCGGTCGAGTCGTCGAACTCCTCGAACTCGATCGTGTAGTCGCCGGCCTTGTTGTCGGCCTGCGCGAGCACTTCCCGGATCGCCAGGTTCATCTGGGCGGTCTGCTCGCGATCCGAGCCCTGCAGCGGAAGATCGGAGACGATCTTCAGCGTCGTTCCGCCGTCCCCGCCACCGCAGCCCACGACGACGAACGTCATCGCGGCCACGAGCAGCCCCAGGACGGCGAGCACACTCTTCTTTGCAGTCAACCTACTCCTCCTCACCTCGTTGACCGAATTTGAGCCGGAAGTATCGGCCCTCCGGCCGCCCAGCGCAACCACGACCCTCGCCGGGCAACCAAGCCGCAATGCCGTCTCGGACCCCGAGTCTCGGAAGGGACGGCCGCCACGGCCGGCGCTACGATCGTTCGGGTGCAGCCGGAGTGGCGGAACTGGCAGACGCGCGGGACTCAAAATCCCGTGTCCTCCGGGACGTGTGGGTTCGACCCCCACCTCCGGCATCGCGCGTCGGTCGGACCCACGGGTCTGACCCGTAGAGTCAACCTGTGCGAATCGGAGTCCTCACGGGCGGCGGTGACTGTCCCGGCCTGAACGCGGCGATCCGTGCCATCGTGCGCGGATCGGTGGCGCGGGGTCACGAGGTCCTGGGCATTCGCCACGGCTGGGCCGGCCTCGCGAAGGGAGAGACCGTGCCTCTCGATCGCCGCGCCGTCGCGGGAATCCTCCCACGGGGAGGCACCATCCTCGGAACGTCGAGCTACGACTGCTTTCGCGAGGAGAACGGTGTCGCCCTCATTCTCGAGACGACGCGGGCCCTCGAGCTCGACGGAGTCGTCGCGATCGGCGGCGAGGGGACGCTCGGGGTCGCACACCGGCTCGCTGCCGAGCACGCCTATCGCGTCGTCGGCGTGCCGAAGACCATCGACAACGACATCGCCGGGACGGACGTCACCATCGGCTTCGACACCGCGGTGCACGTCTGCACCGACGCGATAGACCGGCTGCACTCGACGGCGGAGTCGCACAACCGGGTGATGGTGGTCGAGGTGATGGGCCGCAACACGGGTTGGATCGCAGCGGCGAGCGGCATCGCGGGAGGCGCGGATGTTCTTCTCGTGCCCGAGGTACCGGCCGCGCTCGAAGACGTCGCCGATCACATTCGCCGCCGTCACGATGAAGGGAAGGACTTCTCGATCGTCGTGGCTGCCGAGGGCTATCGGCTGACACGACGCTCGGGAGAGCAGGATGCTCCCGTCGTCCAGGACCACGACGAGTACGGCTATGCGCGACTCGGCGGCATCGGACGCGTCGTGGCGGACGAGCTCGCTGCGCTCACCGGCTTCGAGACCCGCGTGACCGTCCTCGGGCACGTACAGCGCGGCGGGACGCCGACCGCACGCGATCGTTTCCTTGCCACCCGCCTCGGTCTCGCGGCGGTCGAGCTCGCTGCCGAGGATCGCTGGGGCCGCATGGTCGCCGTTCGAGGGAACGAGGTCGTCGACGTTCCGCTCGAGGAAGCGACCGGAACTCGTCGAGACGTGCCCTCCGCGTGGATCGAGGCCGGGCGAGTCGTGGCCTGACGATGGACGATCGTGGCCAAGCGAAGGGGCGCCGCGGCGGCGAAACCGCCGCCTTTAAGGGATTGTCCGCAATCGGGTTTCGCGCGAGCGAATCCCGATTTGCGCTAGACGTCGGGCGGATCGGCAGAGACGAGGCCCGCGAGGTCGGCGGGCGCGACGAGCACCGCGTCGACTCCCGAGCGCTCGAGCTCGGCGACGTCCTCGGGCGTCGCGTCGTGCAGCTCGGCGATGGCGAGCTTTCCCGCCGGCACGTCGTGGAGGAGCCCGAGCAGGACGGCGAGCGGGTCGTCGCCGGAGTCCGGCGGTGCCGAGAGGAGGAACACACCCGGATCGAATCGCTCGAGCGCGCGCTCGATGTCGTCAGGTTCCGACACCCGCACGACCGGCTCGAGCCCGAGGGCGTGCGCCTCGTCCCACATCGCGTGATCGGAGTGAATCACCACCGCGTCCGCCGCCCCGCCGCTCGCGTCGAACATGCTGCCGAAATGGAGGAGTGGGAGCTGCGAGGACGCGCGGACCGCGCTCGCGCCGGTTCGCGCCGCAAGCCCGTCGGCACCCTGCCGCTCGGCCGCTGCCGCGCTCGCCGCGTCCGCAACCTCGACGAGGACCGAGATCCCGTCGCCCTCGGCGATGGCCTGACTGAGCTTGCTCACAGGCCAACCTTTGGCCTGTGAACGTGGAGGGGTGTCGGGAAGGCGCGAGGCGCCTTGTCCGCGAAGCGGGCCAGGGGAAGGGGTCTGGGGAAGGCGCCGAGCGCGTTGTCCGCGAAGCGGACCAGGGGTAGGGGTCTGGGGAAACCGGGAGGTTGCCCCAGCATCCAACCACGACACGAAGACGTTTCCCCCGCGAACGCGAGTCGAAGACGAGCGTTGCTCACGGCACCGGATCGTAGTCGGCGTGATGCCAACTCGGCGAATCAGCGGACGAGGCCGTCTACGCAAGCAGCGGCTAACCCGAGGACATGTCGCCGCTCCGATCCGCCCAGCCGCGACGAGCACCTGCGGCGAAGATCGACGCTCGGCTCGGGTCGGGAAAGACCCGCGATCGAACATCAGTGCTTCGTCTCGTGAATGCAACCGCCCGGAGCGTTCCGCTCGCGGATCGAGGCGCACACGTCACAGGGCGGGGACGTATCCACCATGTCTCGGCGGCCGTCTCGTACCTGACGCGTCAGAGGCCGATCGGGTGCCAGACGGTCTTGAACTCGAGGAACGCCTCGATCTCGGACGGGCTCTGCTGGTCGACGGACGAGCGAACGACGCGCTTGACGTTCTCGGCGGCCAGCCGCTCGAGCTCCGTCGTATGTCCCGGGACGCCTGTCAGATCGATCGCGTTGACATCCATGTGGCCTGCGAGCCAGGGAGCAAGCTCGTCTCGGAATCCCGTGAGGATGTTCACAGTCCCACCCGGGACGTCGGACGTCGCGAGCGCCTCCGCCAGCTCGATCGCGGCCGTGGGATGCTCCTCGGCAGCGACAGCGACCACGGTATTCCCCCCGACGAGCGCGGGCGCGAGGCGCGCGACGAGACCGCCGAGCGCCGGCTCGGAGGGTGCGAGAATGGCAACGACCCCCGTGGGTTCGGGGACGGTGAAATCGAAGTACGGCCCGGCAACCGGGTTCGAGCTTCCGAGCACTTGCGCGATCTTGTCCGTCCAGCCGGCGTACCAGACCACGCGGTCGATCGCGGATTCGACCTCCTCCCGGCCCGAGCACGCGCGTTCGAGATCGGCCGAGCGCGCCTCCATCATCTCGGCGAGGCGGTAGAGGATCTGCCCTCGGTTGTAGGCGGTCATGCCGGCCCAGGTGGGGAACGCGGCGCGGGCCGCGCGCACTGCGTCTCGGGCGTCCTTGCGCGATGCACGCGCGACGTTCTGGCCGTCAGCCTCGAACGTGCGACCGGACTCCGAGCGCGGAAACGCGCCGCCGATGTAGAGCTTGTACGTCTTCCGTACGGAGAGCCGGCTCATCTGGGCGCCTCGCTGGTGGCAGTGGGGAACGATCGGCGCAGAGTCGGCGCAGTCAAGGCGCGCTCGTGTCGCAGTTTCCCCGATACGATCGACCTCGGGTGGAGGGTGGCCGAACACCCCACCCAGGGTGGGGGGTGTGCGGAAACAGCAGGGCGCAGCGCGCTTGCCGGCGAGCTCACTCGAGCCTCAGATACGGCTCCAGGCCGTGGCGTCCACCCTCCCGGCCGAAGCCGGACTCGCGGTAGCCGCCGAACGGAGAAGTCGGATCGAAGCGGTTGTACGTGTTGGCCCAGACGACGCCGGCCCGCAGGCGCTCGACCATCCACAGAATCCGAGAGCCCTTCTCGGTCCATACGCCCGCCGATAACCCGTACGGCGTGTTGTTCGCCTTCTCCACCGCCTCTTCGGGCGTCCGGAAGGTGAGCACGGACAACACGGGCCCGAAGATCTCCTCCTGCGCGATGCGATAACTCTGC
>DATFEK010000246.1:0-5646 GCA_035251305.1 Gaiellaceae bacterium
AGAAGTAGTAGAAGGTCATCGTCAGGTAGAAGAGGTTGGCGACGAGGGTCGCGACCAGCGCCGCCGTCATGCCCCACGCGAGCGGGCGGACGCGGGCCGCCAGAGGATCGCGCGCCTTGGAGAGAGCGCGTCCGATCCTCCGGGCAGCGCCGAGTCGCCTGAACAGCCAGACGACGAACGCCGCGAACAGCACGGCCCCCACGATTCCCGTCTCCACGATCGTGGCGACGTAGAACGAGTGAGGCCCGAACTCGGGCCGGCCGGTGACGAACTCGTAGTAGACGGCGAAGTTGTTGAGCCCGAGACCGAGGAGCGGATTCGACGCGATCACGTCCGGAACGAAGCCGTATACCTCGAAGTGCGGCGACGCCGCACCGCGGCTGGTATTCGTCCGCGCCCGGAGCACCGTCAGGAAGAAGTCGAGCCGCGCAATGACGACCGCACCGACGATCAGCACGACCGCGCTCAGCGGGACGAGGAACGCGGGCCGACCCAGATGCCGCCGGTACGGGAGCGCAAGGACGAGGGCGCCGCATCCCAAGCCCAAAAGCGCGCTGCGAGAGAGTGTGGCCAGGATGACGACGAGCGAGAAGCCGAGCAGCACGGCCAGCGGCACCCTCCAGCGATGTCCGCGCTCGAGCCGCAGATAGAGCGGCGTGAGCACGAGCAGCGGGATCACGAGCTCGATCCCGAGGTGGTTCGGGTCACCGGTGAGCGCATTCGGCCGGAATACCTCCTGCGTACCGCCCACCGCGCCGAAGACGTTGATCCCGGTCTGTCGGGACGTGATGGGTTCGATGAGCAGCTCGTCGAGGTTCGCGCCGGCCACCTCGGCGAGGAAGAGCTGGACGACACCGTAGGCGGCGTTGACAGCGATTCCGCCGCAGAAGGCCGCCAGGGCGTACCAGTAGAACTGCATGCCACGCCGAGCGAGCAGCGCCACGCCGGCGACCAGGAATCCGAAGTGGAGGACGAACTTCACCATTCCCTTCGCCCACTGCGCGAGCGCCTGTCCCGTGTCGAGGTTGTAGAAGCCTAGGAGGTAGACGAGTGCGAAGGCCAGCAGGAAGGCGATTGCCACGGCCGACGTCCTCGACAGGCGAGCATCAGCGTGCTCGAAGCGATCCCACGCGAAGAGCACGAGGAAGACCGAGGTCAGGACGTCGGACAGCGTCAGCGCGCCAGCGAGCTCCCACTGGAGCTTGTGAAACGTGACGGTGAAGATGGTGGCGAGGAACAGCCCGTCGAGCACCGGCTGCACGAGGGCGCCCCTGCGCGCGACGATCGGGACCGCGAGTGCGGGCGAGGTCATCGCCGGCGAGCGTAGCGGCTCAGTTTTCCGATCCGAGCTCGAGCGTCGGTTCGAGATCGACGGATGCGGCCTCTTCCTGGACGCCGCGCGCTATGTCCATGCTGGGGACCCCTTGCAGGACCACCTTCCATCGGCCGCACCCGTCGGGCAACGATTCGACCCCCAGGAAGCCGACGGACACGACCCGGTCGCGGAGCTCGGCGGCGTCGACAGGGCCGCTTCGACGCCCGAAGACGACGTCCACAGGCTGCCCTTCGATCGGAGCGTGGACGCACTCGTCTCGCGTGGGAAACCGAGGCGCGCCCTCGGCGAGGGCCAGGAGCACGTATCCGACGAGGGGCACGAGAACGATGGCGGCTGCCAGGACGCGCCGATCCACGTGCGGGCTCACTCTCGCCGGGGTGCTACGGCTCGCCAGGCCGTGGAGAGGAGGATCGGGCTCGCCGCAGCGCAGACGAGGGCCGCGGCGCCCATGTAGCGAACGATCGGGTTCGCCCCTAGCTCTTGCGTGATCTCGAGCTCGGGAACAGCCCAGGTGATCCATCCGCCGCCCAGCGTGACGAGGAGGACGACCGTTCCGAAGAACACCACGACCACGTACGAGCGTACGAGGCCTGCGAGCACGAGCGCTCCGATTGCGACCGGTACGAGAACGCTCCAGTACTCGCTGGAGAACAGCACGTCGAAGGCCAGGCGGAAAGATGGCCACAGGCGATCGGCGTCAGCAGTCGGAGCGAGGCCCCCCGACGGAGTCTCGCCGGCGACTCCGTGCGCCACGTACCAGATCCGCCATGGCACAGCGACGGCCGCGGCGACAGTTGCAGCGAGGGCGAGCGCAGGCCAGGTCGCGCGCCACTTGGGAGCCGATGCCAGGAGCGCGGCAGCAATGAGGGCGGCGGCGAGCAACAGGCCTTCGCGCTTCGTCAGAACCATGCCGCACATCAGGAGGGTCGCAAGCACGAGATGCCACCGCTCCCGGCCGAGAATCCAGACGACCACGAGAACACATGCGAGCGCGAATAGGTAATCGAGGAACAGATCGGCTTCCGTGATCAGGAAGCGCTCGCCGATCCGCGGTGCGACGAGCAGCAGCAGGACAAACGGCCAGAGGATCCAATCCGGCACGCGCGCGGCGAGGAGCCCGGCGAGCGCCCATACGAACCCAACGCCGAACAGCCAGTACTGGACGTGCAACGTGACCACGTCCGCACTCCCCATGGCGTGGAATACGGCGGCATCCAGAACCGGGACGAGAGGCGGGTAGGACGAGCCGGGTAGGTCGGTGAAGAAGCCGACGTCGAGGTTTCCGAAGAGGTAGATCGCTTTCGCTTTCGGGATCCAGAACGACCACGCGTCCCACCAGTAGAGACCGGAGAGACGTGCGCCTCGAAAGAACCCTGCGAGCAGCAGCACGGATGCAGAGATCCCGACGGCGGTCACGACCAATCGGCGACGAGAGCCCTCCGCCGCTCGTTTGGGCCAGCTACGTCCGCGACGGCGGCTCGCCACGCAAGCCCCGACGAACACGGCGACCGGAAGTCCTAGCACCATTCCCAACGAGAACGGCACGCCGACGATGAGCGCGAGGGTCCAGAGCGAACCGATAGCGACGACGCCCGAGATGTATGCAAGTCCTGCGAGACGTGCGACGTCGGCCCAGGTCTCCAGCCCCCGGACGAGCCAGAGTACGGCGATCCCGCTCGCGAGGAAGAGCGCGTTCAGCACGGCGAGACCTCCGAGGGCGTGAGCGCTCACTCAGTGATCCTCACGATCGACACGTCCTCGTCCCCCTCCCATACCACCTGCGCCCGCGAGCCGTACGGCTCGAGATCGCACGCGTAACAGATCAACCACTGTGCGGCTTCGGCCGGGCGGCGAGGTACGAGGAAGTATCGGTAGTACGAGTCGACAAAGGGCACCGTCTGTGAGCTGCCGCCCTGAAAACCTGGATCCACGACGACCTTGTACGTCTCGCTCTCCGGGATGATCCCGCGTGCCGCATAGACGGCGTTCTGGTCGGCCACGACACCGTTTCCGCCTGCGATCTCACGGTCGCTGTAGGAAAGGTCGCTATTGCGCGCTGCGTCGCGTCCTGCTTGCCGAAGTACGGTCGGGTACCGCACCAGTACGGCGACCACGGTGACGGCGACAAGGAAAGCAACCCCGCTGCGAACGATCCCCGCCGGCCATTCGAACCACCAGGACAGGCGCTGACTGCCCATCGGTCTAGACAAGGGCTCGAAGGAGGGCAGCCAGCTCCTCGACGCGAGCGCGCCGCGACAGCCGCTGCTCGTCGCGCTTCGCGAGCTCCATGGATGCAAGGCCGCCGTTGACGAAGCGCGAGTGCAGCTCGACGAGCGCGTCCCTCATCCCACCGATGTCCTCGGGCGCGACGACGATACCCGTGCCGGTCTCGCGAATCAGGTCCGCGGCGGCGCCCTCCGGCGGGACGACTGCGAGGATCGGGCGTCCGGCGGCGATGTACTCGAACACCTTCCCCGACAGGACGCCCTGGCCGCGACCGCCCGCGTCTGGCACGAGCAAGAGGAGCGCCTCGGAATCGCGCTGAAGCCGCAGCGACTCCGCTCGCGGCGCGTACTCGACGAGCTGCAGGCGATCGCCGAGCCCGAGCCCTTCGGCCCACTCACGGTCGGACGAGCGGAAGTCGCCGACAAACCTTGCGACCGCGTCGAGATCGGCGTCGCGGAAGGCCTGCAGGAACGGACGAGGATCTCGTCTCCCGAAGAAACTCCCGGTATGCGTGATGCGAAAACGGGACGCCGGCACATACTCGAGACCCGCGAAGTCGTCGAAGTCGCACCCGTTCGCGATCGTGCGGACGAGGCCTCGCGGATTCAGCCCCCGGACCTCGTCGGCTATCGCCTCCGACACGCACGAGATCGCGTCCGCCCGCCGCGAGACGAGACGTGCGAGCTGCTCGTTCACCGCCTGTCGGGCACGGGTCGCAGTCGTGTCCGCGCGGCGCTGCTGGTTCGCGACGATCGGATCTCGGAGATCTGCGAGCCAGCGCGCTCCGGTCGCCCTCTGGACGGCCGCTCCGACGAAGTGGATCGACCCGGGCGGTGACGTCGTGATCACCGCGTCGATTCCCTCGCGGCGCGCGATGCGAATCGCAGCCGGGATCGCTGTGAGGTTCCAGGTGACGCTCGCATCCGGCACGAGCAACCGCCGCGCAGTCACCTGTGCCTGCAAGAGCGCGCGATCGAGGCCCTCCGCACGGCGGAGCTCCTCGGCCGGCTTGCGCGCTCGCGGCCCGAGGTAGCGCACCCGGTGGATCCAGGCCTGGGTGGGAACCCGGAGCTCCGGGTCGCGATGCACCCACTTCGGATCGTCGGGCGCGAGCACGTGAGTCTCGATCCCCAGTGCCGGCAGATACTGCGCGAGCTTCAGGGCGCGCTGGACCCCGCCGCCGCCGGCGGGCGGGAAATACATGGTGACGAGCAGCGCCTTCACGCGGGAGAAGGGTAGACGGGCGGGTCAGACCCTACGGGTGTGACCCCTACACCACCGCGAACGCCTCGCGGGCGGCTGCGATCGTCGCGTCGATCTCGGCGTCAGCGTGCGCGCTCGAGAGAAACCAGGTCTCGAACTGGGACGGGGGCAGGTAGATGCCGCGCTCCAGCATCGCTCGATGGAAGGCGGCAAACCGGCCTGTGTCCGCCCCTGTGGCGTCCTCCCAGCTCCGGATCGGAGACTCGGTGAAGAAGAACCCGAACATGGTTCCGGCCAGCGTCGGCTGCCCGGCCACGCCGGCTTCCGCGGCGGCATCGCCGATGCCGTCGAAGAGCCGTTCCCCCGCGCGCTCGATGCTCTCCCACTCTCCAGGTTCCCCGAGGACACGCAGCGTCTCGATCCCCGCCGCCATCGCCAGCGGGTTACCGGAGAGCGTTCCCGCCTGGTAGACGGGGCCGGCGGGTGCGACGAGCTCCATGATCTCGCGGCGCCCCCCGTACGCGCCGACCGGGAGGCCGCCTCCGATCACCTTGCCAAGGGTCGTCAGGTCGGGAGCGATGCCGAGCATCGTCTGGGCACCGCCCTGATGAACACGGAATCCGGTCATCACCTCGTCGAAGACGAGCAGCGAGCCGTGCACAGCAGTGAGCTCGCGGAGTCCTTCGAGGAATCCCTCCGCGGGCATGACGAGGCCCATGTTCCCGGCGACCGGCTCGACGATCACGGCAGCGATGTCGTCGTGCTCTGCGAAGAGACGCTCGACGGCGGCGAGGTCGTTGTACGAGGCCGTGAGCGTGTCGGCGACGGCTCCGTGGGTGACGCCCGGCGAGTCCGGGAGACCGAGGGTCGCGACACCCGAG
>DATFEK010000001.1:0-3479 GCA_035251305.1 Gaiellaceae bacterium
TTACTGAACGCGTCGGTCTCGAACCCGCCCGGGATACCGAGCGAGGCCGTGAGGTCGAACTGCCCGATCCAGAGCACGTCGATCCCCTCGACGGCCGCGATCTCCTCCACTGACTCGAGTCCCCCAAGGGTCTCGATCTGCACGATGAGAAGTGTCTCGGCGTTCGACTTGGCAAGCGTGTCGGGGAGACCGCCGGGCTCCCACGAGTCCTGGTAGAGGAGCCCGAAGCCGCGCTTTCCAGCCGGTGGGAACCTCGCCGAATCGACGAGCATCCTTGCCTCCGCAGCACTCTCGCAGGCTGGGATCATCACCCCGAGCGCGCCGAGGTCGAGCGCACGGGAGATCGAGTCGTACACCGCGTCGGGCACGCGCACGAGCGGGACGACCTCGGTCGCGTTCGTGGCTGGGAGGAGATCGCGCAACCGTTCGATTCCGAACCCGGAGTGCTCGAGGTCGTAGAGGACGAAGTCGGCGCCCGCCGAGCGAACGAGCCGGGCGACGTTGGTCGTCAAGAACTCGCATACCATCGTCCCGACCGGGATCTCCCCGGCCGCGAGCGCCCGCTTGACGGGGTTCTCCCTCATGATCCGACGAGGCGCTAGCCCTTCTTCGCCTCGACCCAGTGCCGGTCGCCGTCGACGACGAGCGTCTCGCCGACGAGGGGTGCGACCACTCGGCGGCGTCCTGTCGAGTCGTACCGTGGCACGAGGTCGACGAACCGCTCCACCTCCTCGTCCGGTGCCAGGTAGTGGCATGCGACCGCGAGCTCGACGCCGAGCATCTCGGCGACGCGAGCCGCCTCGTCGGCGTCCATCTCGCCCGTCTGAAAGGTGCCGGGCCCCGGGATCAAGTGCGCGAGCTCGCGGGGCAGCGTGCACCCGAGCAAGCCCACGGTGGGACGGTACAGCTCGCCGATGAGCCGCATGTCGAAGATGCACGTGTCGCCGTAGTGGTAGATCCGAACGTCCGGCTCGGTCTCGACGATGAAGGCGATCGGGTTGCCGACCACCTGCCGGCCGTCCTTCAGTGTCGCCGAAGACCAGTGGTGACATTCGACCGGGCGTACCACCAGTCCCGCCACCTCGACGACGATGCCCCAGGTCGTCGCGGTGATCTGCTCGGCGGGAACGCCGTCGTCGATGAGCATGAAGCGCACGGCCGCATCGCATACGACCGGCGCCCCGGTGCGCTTGGCGAGCGCAGCGGTATCGCCATAGTGGTCGAAAGCAGCGTGGCTTACGAGGATGGCGTCCGGGGACTCGAGCTCGTCCGGCGAACACGGTGCGAGAGGGTTCTGCGAGAGGAACGGGTCGATCAAGAAGCGATGCGCGGGGCCGACGATCTCGTAGCCGGCGGCGCCGAAGTAGGTGAGCCGCGTGCTCAAGGACCAACCAGGCCCCGCAGCGACTCCCACCCCTTGACGAGGCGCACGAATGCGCGGTTGAGCGGGACGTCCGCGCCCACCTCGTCGGCCGCCTTGACGACGGCGCCGTTGATGACGTCGATCTCGGTCCGGCGGCCCGCCTCGAAGTCCTGCAGCATCGACCCCTTCGTCGGGCCGGCCTTCTCGAGCAGCGCGTGGATCGCCAACGCGCGCTCCTCGGCGTCGATGTCGTAGCCCAGTGCCCGCGCCACGGCGACCGCCTCATGGGCGGTGTCCGTGACGAGGACGTGCGTGTCCTCGCAGGCGGTGAGCGCACCGGCGTTCATCCCGGTGAGGGCGGCGATCGGCAGTGTGGCGGCGTTGAGAACGAGCTTCTTCCAGATCTCGGGCCGGACGGGCGAGACGACGGTGGCCGCTAGCCCGGCGTCGTTGAGGGCCCGAGCGAGCTTCGCCGGTCCGTCGCTCGCACCATCCGCAAACGGGCCGACGATCGTCGGTTGCTCGGCCGGGTGCAGCACACGACCCGGCCCCTGGACGAGACCACTGTTGTAGGTCACGCCGATCGTGACCTGCTCCGGCGGAAAGAGGGCGGCGAGCACGTCGCCGTTGCCCCATCCGTTCTGCAGCGAAGCGACGACGGTGTCCGGGCCGACGAGTGGCCGTGCCATCTCGGCCGCAGAGGCTGTGTGGTAGCACTTGACGAAGAAGACGGCGACCTCCACCGGCCCGACTGAGGCGAAGTCGGAGGTGGCCGGCATGCGCGTCGTCGTCTCCTCGTCGCCGCGTACGACCGTCACGCCTCCGGCATTGATCGCGTCGACGAGCGGCTCGGCGACGTCGACGAGCACGGTGTCGTGCCCGGCCCGGGCGAAGCGAGCACCGAAGATCGATCCCATCGCTCCGGCGCCGACGACGGCGATCTTCATCGGATCCCTCCTTCGTGAGAAATCGGAATGCGATCCTATAGGTCTACCGGTCAGGGTGAAACCACCTGCCCCCGGCACTCGCTCCACCATCGACGTGGAGCGTCTGCCCGGTGAGGAAGGACCCCGCGTCCGAGGCGAGTAGGAGGCAGGCGCCGACGAGCTCGCGCGGCAGGCCGGGGCGCTCGACCGGGACTCGGTTGAAGATCCAGCGCCGCATGTCGTCGTTCGCCCACACGGGCGCGGCGAGTGGCGTGTCCATGAAGCCTGGAGCGATCGCATTGGCGCGGATGCCGTGCTCTGCCCACTCGAGCGCCATGACCTTCGTCAGTTGGCTCAGGCCTGCCTTCGCGGGCCCGTAGACCGAGATCTGCTCCAGTGCATAGAGCGCGTTGAGCGAGGAGATCGAGACGATCGACCCGCCGGCGCCCTGCTCGATCATGCATCGGGCTGCGGCTTGTGAGAGGAAGTACGGCAGGCGCAGATCGACCCGCGTAATCCAGTCCCATGTCTCCCGATCCATCTCGAGGATGGGCATCCTCCGGTTGACGGCGGCGTTGTTCACGAGCACGTGCACGCCTCCGAGCTCTTCTATCGCGGAAGCGACGATCCGTTCCGGCGCGTCGTCGTCGAGAAGGTCGACGACGACGCCCGCCGCTTCGATGCCGGCCTCGCCAAGAACGGCTACGAGCGAGTCGACGGGCTCACGTTCCAGATCCGTTACGAGCACCGCTGCGCCCGCCGCTCCGAGCGCCGCCGAGAACCACTGCCCGAGCCCACCGGCCGCGCCCGTGACGACGGCGACCTTCCCGTCGAGCGCGAAGAGGGAGGCCGGGGAGAGCGCCCGTATCGTGTCCGCGTCGAGACGGGCTGTCGCGCTCACGCGTTGCGCCATTCTCCTCGACTGGCGGCTGTGCCTGGAGTCGGGAGCGCTGCGGTTGCGACGCGCAGCGGCTGCCGACGAGCGCCCAGGACGTGAGGCAAAGTGCGATCGATCCTACAGGACGCCTTCTCGCGGCCTTCGAGGTCTGATCGACCTGGACGGGTGTCGTTCTTCACGCATCGAGTCGCTCGTCCTCCAGGTCGAGATCGCGGCCGACACGTAGCCACACGTCGTTGCTGATCGCACCGCTGCGACGGAGATCGACGAGGGCCTGCCGCTCGGCATCGAG
>DATFEK010000013.1:0-8245 GCA_035251305.1 Gaiellaceae bacterium
CCGATGACGCTGACGATCTGGCCGTCCTGAACCTCGAGGTCGAGATCGCTGATGCACTGGAGCCCGCCGAACGACTTGCTCACGTTGCTGAGCTCGAGCAGCGCGGCCATCAGACGATCTCCACCCGCGGGCGGCCGAGGAGACCCTGCGGCCGCGCGACCATGGCGACGATGAGGATGACACCGAGCAGCAGCAGCCGCGTCGGGCCCGACGCCTCGATCACGAGCCGGGTCTCCCACACGAATCCCGCGAGCCACACGGCCGGGACGATCAGCGCATCGCGCACCCAGCCCGTGACGAGGGTCATGCAGAGAACGAGGGCGATCAGGCCGACGAGAGCAATGTTGAACCAGGTGCGAGAGCCGACTTCGTACGTGCCTCCGGGAAGCGCGAGCCAGTTGCGGATGAGCCAACCGAGCGGTCCGCCTTCCTCGAACGTCTCGGGCCCGGTGTTGAGAAGGCCGTCCGTGCCGCGCGCCGTGGTCGCCGCGACGACCGTGTGGACGATGACCCCGAAGACGGCGATCCCCCCGAGAATGGCCCCGAGCCGGCGCCACGGTCGTATGGTCCCGACGAGGACGAGCAGGATCGCCGCGTAGAAGACCCAGCGGCCGTTTCCCGTCAGATCGCCGATGGGCGTCTGCGGGCGAAGACCCTCGAGCATGAGCACGGAGACGAGGACGGCTCCCAGCACGGCGCCCGCGAGGCTTCCGGCACCGCCGAGGATCACCATCGCGTAGATGATGATGAGCACCTGAGTGTTGTAGTCGTCGGGAAACGCGCCCTGCAGGAGTGCAGCGTTGATCGTTCCCGCGAGGGCCGCGACCGCCGCACCCACCCCCACGGCGAGGAGCTTGAGCCAGTTCACGGGCATGCTCATCGCCTGCGCTGCCAGCGTGTCGTCGTTGAGCGCGCGCCAGGCCCGACCCGTCCGCGAGCGGTTCGCCAGCGTCAGCCCGGCGAAGACGACGATCACCGCGACCAGCGTGATGTAGAAGTACGCCCTCTCGCTCGAGGCGGTGAGGCCGAACACCCCGAGCCGGTCGACGTTCGCGATCCCGTTCGGGCCGCCGGTGAGGTCCCAGTTCGCGCGCTCGAAGCCGAGGTCCTTGTTCAGCCCCAGGAACGAGACGCGATAGCCCTGGGTCGCGATGATGTAGAAGATCTGCCCGAAGAAGAGCGTCACGATGGCGAGGTAATCGCCGACGAGGCGGCGTGAGGGGAGCGCGAGCAGTAATCCGAGCAGCGCGGAGATCACCACGACGAGCGGGATCACGAGCCACGCCTCCCAGTGGATTCCGAACTTGTCCGAGGAGAGCATCGCGTACCCGTAGGCCCCGATCCCGTAGTAGGCGATGTAGCCGAGATCGAGGAGCCCGGCAAACCCCACGGCGACGTTCAAGCCCAATGCGAGTAGCGCGAAGACGAGCGCAACCGTCCCGACCCGGAGGAAGTAGATGTCATTCTCGGTCTGAGCCGTGAGCAACGGGACGAGTGCGGCCGCGACGACGAAGAACGCGAACACGGCTGGCTTCGGCACGCGCTCGTACAGGGCACGCATGCGCCCGATGAGTCCGCCTCCGACCTCGGCTCGCTCCGCCGAGCGCGCTACCCACTCGTCTGCGCCGATGCGCGGACCCTCGGGCTGGGTCGGGGGAGTCTCGCTCACGTCAGACCTTCTGCGGCACCGGGGTTCCGAAGATCCCGGACGGTCGGATGAGCAGGACCGCGATCAGGATCGCGAACACGATCACGTCCTGGTAGGAGGACGACACGTAGCCGACCGAGAACGCGCGCCCGAGGCCGATGGCGAGCCCGCCGATCATCGCGCCCGGGATGCTGCCGATGCCGCCGACGACAGCCGCCGTGAACGCGATGAGCCCGACCTGGAAGCCGACGAACGCGTCGACGTTCTGGAAGATCAACCCGTTCATCACTCCCGCTGCGCCGGCGAGCATCGACCCGATGAGGAACGTGACCACGATCACGCGATCGACGTCGATTCCCATCATCGACGCCGCTTCGAGGTCGAACGACGTGGCCCGCATCGCACGGCCGATCTGCGTACGCGCGATGAAGATGGTGAGGGCGACCATCAGGCAGACCGTCGTCGTGATGACGAACAGCTGCATGTACTGGATCTCGAACGGCCCGATGGTGATGCTCGTGAACAGCGAGCCCGCGTCGAATGCGAACGAATCGTATTGCCTCGGCCTGGACCCGAAGCAGATGACCGCGAGCTGCTGCAGGAAGAAGGAGACTCCGAGCGCGCTGATCAGCGGCGCGATCCGCGACGCCCGCTTCGCACGCAGCGGCCTATATGCGAACCGCTCGATCGCCACGCCGAGAGCCCCGGCGCCGAGCATCGCGGCAAGGAACATGAGCGCGATGACGGCGGCGACGGGCAGGCTCGGATCGGCCGCTCCGCCGAGCCACGTCAGCACGAAGAAGCCGATGTACGAGCCGATCATGAAGACTTCGCCGTGCGCGAAGTTCAGGAGCTTCAGGATCCCGTACACCATCGAGTAGCCGATCGCGATGAGCCCGTAGACGCTGCCGAGCGTCAGGCCCGCGACGAGCTGATCGAAGAAGTAGTCCCACGTCAGCTGGAAGTCCTGGAAGTAACCGACCAGCTGGAACGTCGTCATGTGCGAACCCTTTCAGACGTACGGCCCACCGTGAAGATGGGCCGTACGTCTGACATGCGGAGGCGGCTAGCCCCTCTGGACGATGTTGTAGGAGCCGTCGTTCCCGATCTGGAAGATCGAGAAGCCGACGCCCCCGACGACATCCCCGGACCTCGCGAATCTGACCGGCTTGCCGAGGATCGTGTTCGACATCCGGACCCTGCCGATCTGACGGCGGACCTCCGCGCGGCTCACTCTTCGGTCCGCACACGCCGCGGAGATGCCCATCGCGATCGCCTGCACGGCGACGAACGACGGGGCGCCGAAGGAGATCGTGTCGCCGAACCGAGCCTTGAACTGGGTCACGAACGGCCTCGCGGCCGGCACTTCGTTGATGTCGAGGCTGAACGACGAGATGTAGGCCCCCGGCACCTTGAAGCTCGACGAGTCGAACGTGCCGTCCGTGCCGAAGAACTGACCCTGGTAGCCCCTCGACTTGAGCTGCTGGAGGAACAGCTGCGCATTCGCCGCGACCTGCGACGCGAAGAACACGACCTCCACTCGCTGGGCCACCGCCCGGTTGGCAAGCGACGTGAAGTCGGTCTGCGTCGCCGCCTGCGACTGGCGGTCGACTTCGATGTTCGCCGCCCGGAGCAGAGAGGCCGTACGGTTGGAAAGCGGCACGGAGTACGCCTCGGCCTGATCGACGACCATGACCGTGTCGCCGGAGCCGACGTTCAGCTCCTGCCGCATGAACCCGACGGCCGTTCCTGCCTGGACGTTGTCGTGCGGCACGACGCGACGGAAGAAGCCGTTCTTCAGCACGCTTCCGTCCGGAGTAGACGGGTCCGTGAGGCTCGCCCGGGTCGCCGAGCCGGACACGAACGCGAGGCCACCTCGACGCAGGATCGGCCCACCTGCGACGTTCTCCTGGCTACCGGAGAACCCGTTGACGGCGAGCATGTCCTGGTTCGAGCGCAGCTGCACTGCGACGGTCGCCGAGACCTGCGGGTTCAGCTGGGTGTCGTGCTCGGTCGCCCGCAGCCTCGTCCGCCTGAGGCCACGCGGGACGCCGGGGATCGCCCGGCCGGCGTTCCAGTTGGTGAGGAAGATCCTTCCCCAGTTGCGCTGGTCGAGCCCGGCGGGCCCCGCGGGGCCGGTGTAGGGGCCGGTCAGGGCGATGGTCGCGAGCGTGCAGTTCGGAGCCGCGGGGCTCGCGACCCCACTCGAATCGGCGCCCGCGACGGACGCCGCGACGGCACCGATCGCCATCACGGCCGTGAACATGAGAACGATGACCTTCCTCATAGAGTGCGCCCTCCTCGGTTGCATCACTTGGTGTCTCTGATTTGACGCCATCCGCCCTCTCATTGTTGCCGCAGAGTACGAGGCGACGAGCCCCGTGCCGGGGCCGCGAGAGTGAATCTGACACCCGACAGGTGTCATGTCAACAATCGGCGCTAGAGGTAGAACTGCTTCCACGCCTCCCACCAGGTGTCGGCGCGGGAGACGATCGTGCGATCGTCCACGCGCTCGACACCGGCACGGAAGCGAAGCTGGTCGGGGGCAAGCGTGTTCTTGTACTCGACCCTGATCTCGGACGGTCGTCCGGGATCCCACGGCGTCACGGCCGTAAGGTCAGAAAGCGCACGCTTCGCCCCCTCCTCGATCAGCTGCCGGGCGCGCGCCGGCGGGATCATCCTCGCCCCGGAGGCGCCGAAGCCCTTCTTCACGGCGACCGTAGTGAGCCCGCCCCCGAGAAGCTCCCGTCCCTCGCGGCAGGACGCCTCGTCCCCCGTCACCAGCAGCACCGGGCAACCCCAGGTGCCGCAGAGAGCCGCGTTGATGCCCGTCTCGCCCACGACCGTGCCGTTGAACCAGAGGTTCTGGAAGTCCCGCCCGGAAATCGTGTGGTTCATGACGCCGTCCCGGGTACCGGCTCGCGCGTGCATGCCGACGAACAACGCCGCATCGCAGCCTTCCGCCAGGAATTCCGTGTACTCCGTCCACTCGTTCTGGACGACGTACTCGCAGGCCGGGTCGAGGTCCTCCGGGATGAGCGAGTTGAACGTCCACCCCTTCCCCGCCCCGTGGCAGTCCATCACCACGATCTCGGTCGCACCGGCCGCCTTGGCCCCCCGGATGGCGGCATTGATCTCCTCCGTGTAGAGCTTTCGCCCCTCCTCGTAGAGGGGCTCGCCGCCGCTCGTCTGCTCCCACTTGACGATCCCGGCAACCCCTTCCATGTCCGAGATGACGTGGACGCGCACGCGAGTAGCCTACGCCGCATCGAGACGGGGCTTCATGACAAAGGCGTGCTGGTCACCGGCGCCTCGGGTGGGATCGGCTCGGCGTGCGCACGTGCGTTCGTAGCCGAGGGCGCGCGGGTCGTCGTGCATTACCACCGCGGCGAGGAGCGCGCCCAGACGCTCTCGGGAGAGCTCGGCGGGATCCCGACCGCGCGGGCCGACCTCACGGTTATGACCGAGGTCGAGCACCTGTTCGACGAGGCGCGCGCGGCACTGGGGAGCGTCGACGTCTGCGTCGAGGTGCAGGGCGTCTGGCCGCGGGAGGACGTCCCGGTGTGGGAGCTCCCACTCGAACGATGGGAGGAGACGCTGCGCCAGAACCTCACGACGGCGTTCCTCGTCTCACGCGGCTTCCTCCGCGAGGTCGAGCGCACCGGCCACGGCTCGCTCGTCCTGGTCGGCTCGACCGCGGGCGTTTTCGGCGAAGCCGGCCACGCGGACTACGCGGCCGCGAAGTCCGCGGTCCTCGGCGGCCTCCTGCTCTCGCTGAAGAACGAGATCACGCGAATTGCGCCACTCGGACGGGTGAATGCCGTGGCGCCGGGCTGGACCGAGTCCCCGATGACCCGCGGGTTCGTGGACGACGACAACGTCCGAGCGGTGTCCCGCACGATGGCTCTACGCAAGATCGCCCGCCCCGAGGACGTCGCCGCACAGGTCGTCGTCCTCGCGTCGGACGCCCTCTCCGGCCACGTGACCGGGCAGGTCGTCGTCGTTGCGGGAGGCATGGAAGGGCGAACCGTCCACCACGACTGAGGGGTGCTCATGACCGACTCGCACGAAGGCCGCGTCGTCGTCAATGCCCACACGACGTCGTTTCTCCCCTACGACCTGGAGGGCCCCGTGCAGCCGGAGATGAGCTGGCTGCCGGTGAGCTTCGATCGCAGGACGCAGCAGGGCTCCTACCTCATGCGCATGCAGCCGGGAGCCGTGACGATCGCGCACGATCATCCCGGCATGGAGGAGTTCCTGATCCTCGAGGGCGACCTCGTCGACTCGGACGGGTCCGTCTTCGGCCCGGGAGACTTCGTGAGCTACGAGGCCGGTACGCATCACAACTCGTGGACCGAGACAGGCTGTCTGCTCGCCGTGTTCGAGTGGCGGCGCCCTTGATCAGGGCTCAAGCAGGCACGGGCAGGTGCCGATAGCGAGAGCGACTCCCGACTGGGGACTGACGGCAATCAGCCTCGGCCTGGAGCTTCCGAGAAGGGGCGGCGGACGACGCCGCCCTTCTCATTTCGTCGTCGCCTCGCCGACAGTGCGCCGGCGATGCGGCAAGACGGCGAAGACCGAGCGGCAAGACGCGCCCGGGCCCCGAGCCTTGTGACAACTTGTCACTTGTGCGGGTTTCGGCGCCGTTGCTGGAACAGCGACCTCGTGACAACTTGTAACTTGGAGGGAACGGAGCGGGGTGCCGCCAAGCCCCCGCTCTCCGTCCCCGGCAGGCTCCTCGGTGGAGGAACCGCTCTTCTCCCCTCGATGCACCTCACGCAGGCGGCCGCCGCATCGTCGCCCGTCGTGAGAGAGTCGAAGCGTCGGCGATTACCGAACGACGAGCGTCACCCGACCGCGCTTGACCGATCCCCCGGAGTGTGTTGACGCCTTCGCTTGACCCGCCGGGCGATCTCGCCGGACGCCGTGCTGGAATGGAGTCGTGAGCCGTTTCGTCGAACGTCTCGAGTCAGGCCCGCCGCTCGTGGGGGACGGGGGCATGGGCGCGCTAGTCAGTGCCGCCGTTCCCAGGCTGCGCTGCCCGGAGGAGGCGAACGTCCGGTCCCCGGAGAGCGTTCTCTCGCTCCATCTCGGGTTCATCCGAGCGGGTGCGGACGTGATCGAGGCCAACACGTTCGGCGCCAATCGACGAAAGCTCGCCGAGCACTACCTCGAGAACGACGTCGTCGCGATCAACGAGGCCGCGGTGAAGATCGCACGAGACGCCCGCGAGGTCTCGGGTCGTGACGTCTTCATCGCAGGCTCGATCGGGCCGCTCGGAGATGCCGGCGACTCCCGAAGGGAGAACGCCTCCGTCTTCGAGGAGCAGGCGACGCTTCTCGAAGGACGCGGCGTCGACCTGTTCATGGTCGAGACGTTCTACGACCTCGACGAGCTGTCGACCGCAATTGCCGCTGTTCGCGCCGTGTCCTCGCTGCCCATCGTCGCCCTGATGACCTTCGACGAGGACGCCCAGACCCTCGGCGGCGTCTCGGCCGAGGACGCTGCGGCGGCGCTCGCGACGCAGGACGTCGCCGCGATCGGCGCCAACCACGGGCTCGGTCTCCAGGCAGCGCTACGCGCGATCGAGCGCATGAGCGCGAGCGGGAAGCCGCTGGCGGCACTCCCCAACGTCGGTCTCGCGAGCCTCGCGGGCCAGCGGATCGTCTTCCCGCATGCGACGCCCGACTACTTCGAGGACTTCGCGGCGCATGCACGTGAGCTCGGGGCGCGCATCATCGGGGGCTGCTGCGGCACGACACCGACCGAGATCGCGGCGATCCGCCGCGCCGTCGACGAGGAGAGAAGCCCGATTGCGCCGCTCGTCGTGCGACACCGCGAGATCGTCGTCGCGGAAGCGGAGCCCGAGCGCGAGACGCTGCTCGAGCGAAAGCTCCGCGCGGACGAGTTCGTGGTCTCCGTCGAGATCGACCCGCCCCGGGGCGGAAACGCACGGGCGATGCTCGACCTCGCCCGGGCACTGAAGGCGTCGGGTCACGTCGACGTCGTCGACGTCAACGACAACCCGCGTGCCCGCGCGCGCATGAGCGGCCTCATGGCCTCAGCGACCATCGAGCGCGTCGCCGGCCTCGAGACCATCCCGCACCTCACGCCGCGCGACTCGTCGATCGCCGGGCTCGAATCGATGCTGCTCGGCGCGCACGCTGAGGGCATCCGCAACGTGCTCGCCGTCACCGGTGACCCACCCGAAGCAGGTGACTACCCGGGCGCGACCGGCGTGTACGAGGTCGACTCGATCGGGCTCTCGCAGATGATCACGCGCATGAACGCGGGCGAGGACTTCAACGGCCGCGAGATCGACGCCCCGACCTCCTTCTTCCTGGGCGTTGCCGTCAACCCCGCGGCCGACGACCTCGACTACGAGCTCGAGCGTTTCGAGCAGAAGGTCGAGGCCGGTGCCCGCTTTGCGATGACTCAGGTGCTCTTCGACCTCTCCTACCTCGACGACTTCGTACGCCGGCTCGGGGGCTCGTGCCCGATCCCGCTACTCGTCGGGATCTTCTACGTTCGCAGCTACCAGCTCGCGCTGCGGCTCCACAACGAGGTGCCCGGGATCGTCGTTCCGGAGCACGTGCA
>DATFEK010000025.1:0-8624 GCA_035251305.1 Gaiellaceae bacterium
TGAAGGGTCAGCGCAGCAGGAAGCCGTCTCCCAGTGGGTCGTCCGGGTCCAGCGTGAAGACGTGCTCGCCGGTCCGGAAAGCACTGCCTTCGACGTCTGTCACGACGGCGGGAAGGCCGGCGACCTCGTCGTCGCCCACGACCCGGGCGCGGAACTCGGAGCCGACGATGCCGCGATGGACGAGCTCGTGTCCGCGCGGCAGACGCCCAGAGCGATCGAGCAGCGCGAGTCGCGCCGACGTGCCGCTACCGCATGGTGAGCGGTCGACCTCGCCGTCGGCGAAGACCGTGACGTTGCGCTGCGTCAAGGGCCGCTCCGCTTCCTCCTGCCAGAAGATCACCCCGTAGACGTCGCGAAGCTCGGGCTCGAGCGGATGGACGACGTCCTGCCAGACCTCGAGCTCGCGCTTGAGCTCGCGGCCGAGCTCGATCAGACGCGGTAGCTCGCCCGGCTCGACGCGCTCTTCGACGGACGCGTAGAAGGCGCCACCGAAAGCGACGTCCACCGTACGCTCCTCGAGCTCGACGCCTTCCGCCCAGACGAAGGCCGGGACGTTCCGGAAGCGCACCGAGCGCACGCGACCGTTCTCGATCTTCGCCCAGGTGTCGAGGCGCCCCGACGGAACGTCCACGACGACGTGGTTCTCTCCGTCCGAGCGCTCGAGGATGCCCTCGTCGAGCGCCCACGTGACGAGCGCGATCGTCCCGTGGCCACAAGCGGTCGAGTAGCCCGCGTTGTGGAAGAAGACGACGCCGAGGTCGGCACGTTCGTCGTCGGGCTCGACGACGAAGCAGCCGTACATGTCGGCGTGGCCGCGAGGCTCGTGGACGAGGAGCCGCCGCACGTGATCGAGGCGCTCCAGCGCGTCACGGCGCTTGTCGAGAATGGTTGCTCCCCGCGGGGCTTCGACTCCCCCCGTGACGATCCGAAACGGCTCGCCCCCGGTGTGGTAGTCGACGGTCGTGATCGGCGTCACAGCTCGGGCCCGCCAAGGCGGTGGAGACTGGGGTCAGACCCGTAGGGTCTGACCCCAGGGCAGAACAAGGGGGTCAGACCGCACGGGTCAGCCCGGTGATACACGGGGGTCAGACCCCACGGGTCTGACCCCATGCCGTTACCGCCCTTTGAAGTCGGGAGGTCGCTTCTCGAGGAAGGCCTGAACACCCTCGGCGAAGTCCTCGGTCCCGGTCGCAGCCTGCTGGAGCGCGGCCTCGAGCTCGAGCTGCTCCTCGAGTGACGCCGTGTGGGCGTGCTCGAAGAGCTGCTTCGTCATCGCCACGCCACGCGTCGGCAGCGCCGCATACCGGCCGGCGACCTCCCCCACACTCGCCTCGAACGCCACCGCCGGCCGGACCTCCGAGACGAGGCCCCAGCCGAGTGCCTCGTCGGCGCTGAGTCGCCGATTCGACACCATCCACTCGAACGCGCGCGAAAACCCGAGGAGCCGGTGGATGAACCAGGTGCCGCCGGCATCAGGGACGAGCCCGATCCCGATGAAGCCAGGGACGAACGACGCCTCATCCGACGCAATGCGAACGTCGCACGCGCACGCGAGCGAGAGCCCGGCGCCCGCACACGCGCCGTTGATCGCCGCGATCACCGGCTTCTCGAGCGCCCGGATCGCACGGATGTTCGGATGGTACGTCTGCTCGAGCGCCTCGCGGACACCACCCGGAAGCTCCTGGAACTCGCGCAGGTCCTGCCCCGAGCAGAATCCGCGCCCCGCCCCTGTGATCACGACCGCGCGCACCTCCGGATCGGCCGCCTCGCCGAGAGCCGCGCCGAGCGCATCGTGCATCGCCCGGTTGATCGCGTTGTAGACGTCCGGCCGGTTGAGGGTGATGGCGAGCACGGCGCCGTCGTGATGAGTGAGCACCTCGTCGGCCACGGGCCCTTACCTTAGTCCGCCTTCGAACGGTCGAGGAACGCCCGCACCGCGCCCTGCGCCTCCTCGCCGAGCATGGACATGGCGAGCCAGTCGCGTGCATGACCGACCGTCTGATGCCAGGCGAGATCCCGCCACACGTTGAGCTGTTGCTTCGCGTAGCGGGTGGTCTGTGGCAGCCTAGCTGCGAGCTTGTCCACCCACTCGTCGACGACGGCGTCCAGCTCGCTTTCGGGCACCGCACGGTTGACGAGCCCCCAGTCGGCCGCCTGCGAGGCCGGAATCTCGTCGCACAGGAAGACGATC
Source organism: Gaiellaceae bacterium (assembly GCA_035251305.1). Lineage (GTDB taxonomy): Bacteria > Actinomycetota > Thermoleophilia > Gaiellales > Gaiellaceae > GMQP-bins7. The sequence goes on from DATFEK010000025.1 coordinate 2,192, forward strand.
TCGCGCGCTCGCCGGTCTCCCACCATCAGCTGAAGCCATTGGGTCGCTCCACCCGCCGGGACCGAGCCGTGCTGGAGCCCGACGTGGCGGATGAACGCCGTGTCGACGATCACCGAGAGGTCACACGCCATCTGCAGCTCGTTGCCCCCGCCGACCGCGATCCCGTTGACCCGCGCGATCGTCGGCTTTCCGATCTCGCGCAGGCGGTCGTGCATGTCCTTGAACGCGCCGAACCACTTCCAGTACTCGCTCGAGTTGCCGAGAAGGTCCTCGCCCCACGAGCGAAGATCGGCGCCCACACAGAACGCGCGACCCATGCCGGTGACGACGACCGCGCGCACGTCGTCGTCCCACGATGCGTCCTCGCACGCACGAGCGATCTCGCGCAGCATCCGGAAGTCGAACGCGTTCAATACCTCCGGCCGGTTCAGTCGGATGGTCGCGCGTGGCGGCGCCTTCTCGTAGACGATCGTCTCGAGGCCGAGCTCTGCCGGATCTCGCGGATGCGGGTGGGTCGGCTCGGTCACTCGATCGATGCGAAGTGCACCGTGAACGGGATGCCCATCGCCATCGCGTCCTTGCCCGAGGCCGCGAACGCCTCCGAGTTGACGGCGGCCTTGAACGAGTCCATGTCGTCCCACTCGAGCTCGGCGACGTAGCGGTACGCGGGCTCGCCGAAGGGGGAGCCGAATATCCGGCCGTGCCGGAACGCCGAGCACTCGATCGGCTGAACGAACTCGGCGATGTGCTGTGCGTAGCGCTCGGGGTCGGGCTCGGACTCGTACTGGATTGTCGCTCGGATCACGTTGTCTCCTTCGTGGGTGGCGTCGGGGAGCGTATAGCGTGCCGCCGTGAGCTCGACTGCCTTCGCCGCACTGCTCGCCGCCGCGGCGGGTCTCGCCGGTGCTGTGCAGATCGCCGTTCAGGGACGACTGAACGAGCGCATCGGGAGCATCGAGGCCGTCGCCACCGCTTCCGTGATCGGAGCGTTGCTGGCAATTGGAGTCCTGCTCATAGCGACCCGCTCGCTCGGCGGGCTGGGCGACGCCGCGACCGGCCCGAAATGGCAATTGCTCGGCGGTGTCATGAGCGTCTTCATCATCCTCTCGATCACCATCGCGGGCCCGCGGATCGGAGTCGTCGCCACGACGGCATTCATCATCAGCGCGCAGTTCGCGCTCGCCGCGGTCATCGACCGCTACGGCTGGTTCGGCGTCGAGCAGGTCGCGTTCTCATGGCCGCGCGTGCTCGGAATCGGGTTGCTCGTCGTCGGCGCGGCGCTCACGCTGAGACGGTGAGCGCCGGCGGCGCTCTCGACGGTCTCGAGCCCGCACTCGTCTGGCAGCGCTTCGGCGAGCTGACTCGGGTTGCGCGACCCTCGAAGCAGGAGGGCGAGGCTCGCACACACGTCCTCGAATGGGCCAGAGCTCGTGGCCTGGACGCGAACGTCGATGCGGCCGGCAACGTCGTCGTTCGAATCCCGCCGTCGCCCGGACGGGAGGACGCTCCGATCGTCGTCCTCCAAGCGCACCTCGACATGGTCTGCGAGCGCGATACGGAGAGTCCGTACGACCCGCGGGAAGGACGAATACACGTCGCCCTGGACGGCGACTGGGTGGTCGCCGAAGGGACGACGCTCGGGGCGGACAACGGCATCGGGGTCGCGGCCGCGATGGCAGTCGCCGACGACTCCGCCATCGAGCACGGCCCGCTCGAGCTCCTGCTCACCGTGTCGGAGGAGGAAGGCCTCGACGGCGCAAAGGCACTCGATCCATCGCTCGTCACGGGTCGGCAGCTCCTCAACCTCGACGGCACGAGCGACGATGCGCTCACTGTCGGCTGCGCCGGAAGCGCCCACACCCTCGTGCGGCTGCAGCTGGCCATCGAACCTGTTCGGAAGGAAGACATTGCTCTCGAAGTGACCATGTCGGGAGCCCGCGGGGGCCATTCAGGCGGCGACATCGCGAGTGGCCGGGCGAACGCGATCAAAGCTCTCGGACGTGTGTTCTCACGCGCATTCGAGAAAGCTCCGTTCAGGCTTGCGCGTGTTGGCGGTGGCGTGAGCAGGAATGCGATCCCCCGCGAGGCAGGCGGCCACATCGTTGTGGAGCGAAACGCAGAGGAGGCATTCCGGCGCGCCGCGCAGAGCGAGCATGCCGCAGTGCGCGAGCAGTACTCGACGACCGAGACCGAGCTCGCCCTCGTGATCGAGAGATCCCGGGTTGGTTCCGTGGCGAGCGCTGACCAGACAGAACGCATCCTCGATCTCATCGCCGCAATCCCGACCGGGGTGATCGCTATGAGCCCGGATGTGCCGGGCACGGTCGAGACGAGCTCGAGCCTGACCGTCGCGACGACCGAGGACGATGTCCTGACGCTGGCCTCCATGACCCGGAGCTCGAATGCCGGAGCGATCGAGAGCGTCGTCTCGACGATCGAATCGATCGCACGCCTGGCCGAGGCCGAGATAGAGGTGCGACGCTCCTATCCTCCCTGGCGTCCCGCCCTCGACTCGCAGCTTCTCGCGACCTCGCGCACGACGTTCGAGCGCCTGTTCGGGAGCGCCCCTCGGCTCGAAGTCGTCCACGGCGGGCTCGAGTGCGCTGTCATCGGCGAGAAGCTGCCCGGGATCGAGATGATCTCGATCGGGCCGGCGATCACGGGCCTGCACGCTCCGGGCGAGCGGCTCGGCATCTCGAGCACGCAGCGCTTCTACCGGCTGCTCGGCGCCCTCCTCGGCGACCTGTCGTCGTAGAGGCGACCTCCGGCGCCCCGCGACGGCGAGCTCGATCGGACGACTACAGCCCGACTATGTCGTCCGGCCGGACGGGGACGCGCGTGAGCTCGCGACCGGTCGCGTCGCGCAGCGCCGCGACGATCGCTGCCGTGGACACCACTGTCGGAGGCTCTCCGACGCCCTTCACGCCGTACGGCGCATCCGGCTCAGGGTCCTCGACGAGCTCGGACACGACCGGCGGCATGTCGAGGAACGTCGGAATGAGGTAGTCCGTGAAGCTCGCGTTCGCGATCACTCCGTCGCGCGTCTGGATCTCCTCCATGAGCGCAAGCCCGAGCCCCTGTGCTGTGCCGCCCTCGATCTGCCCCTCGACCGCAGTCCGGCTGAGCGCCTTGCCGACGTCCTGCGCCGTGCCGATCCAGACGACGCGCGTCAAACCCAGGTCGACGTCGACCTCGACGACGACCCGCATCGCCGCGACCGCGAGCGCAACGTGCGCCTGTCCGTCGGTGATCTGGCCCGTCTCCGGATCGAGCGGGAACGTGCGCGGGTGCCGGTAGATCCGCTCGATATCGACCTCGACGCCCTCCAGCCGCTCCCGTTCGTCGAGCGCCGCACGGCAGGCTGCCTGGACTGCCCCCGCCGCCATCCACGTCATCCGCGACGCAGACGCCGAGCCCGCAGAGCCGACCTCGGCCGTCGAACCCGACGCGAGCACGACGTCCTCCGTCCCGAGCTCGAGCCGTGCGACCTGCAGGATCACGTCGGTCACGCCCTGGCCGACCTCGGCGGATGCACAGTGCACCTCGGCGCTGCCGTCGGCCCTGATCCGGACGCGTGCCGCGCAGTAGTCGTCGAACCCTTCCGAGTAGCAGATGTTCTTGAACCCGACGGCGAAGCCGACACCGCGACGGATGCCCTCTCCGCGAGTCGTGTTCCCCGCTCCGCCGGGGAGGCGAATCGCGTCGCGCGGGAGCTCCTCTGCCTCTGGGACGGGAATCGCGGCGGCCCGTCGAATGACCTCACGCGTCGGCAGCGAGCCTGCGATGACCTGCCCTGTCGCGAGCGCGCTTCCCGGCTCGAGTGCGTTCAAGAGCCTGAGCTCGACGGGATCGATTCCGAGCTCGGCCGCGAGCTTGTCCATCTGTGCTTCCGACGCGAAGCACGTCTGCACCGCTCCGAAGCCCCGCATCGCTCCGCACGGAGGGTTGTTCGTGTACACGGCGAGCCCTTCGACGAGCACGTTTTCGACGGCGTAGGGCCCCACGGCGAAGGAGCATGCGTTCGAGATGACTGCGGTCGAGCTCGAGGCGTACGCTCCGCCGTCGATCAGGATTCGCATCCGGACCGCCACGAGCTGCCCCGCGCGGGTCGCCCGGTGCTCCGCCCAGATCCGCGCGGGGTGGCGGTGGATGTGGCCGACGAAGGACTCCTCCCGGCTGTAGACCATCTTCACCGGACGGTCGGTGTGCAGCGCGAGCATCGCGGCGTGAATCTGCATCGAGAGGTCCTCACGCCCCCCGAACGCGCCGCCGACGCCGGCGAGGTGGATTCGCACCATCGCGGGCTCGAGGCCGAGGCAGGGCGCGATCTGATCGCGATCGACGTGCAGCCACTGGGTGGCGACGTGGATGTCGATTCCACCCTCGCCATCGGGTATCGCGATCCCCGACTCGGGACCGAGGAACGCCTGGTCCTGTTGCCCGATCTCGTAGAAGCCGGAAACCGCCACATCGCCCGCCGCCTCGGGGTCGCCGTGTCGAACGACCATCGAGCGCACGACATTCGGCCGTGGATCTTCGCGGTACCCGTGCCCCGCTGTCGGCCGGTCGGGGTGAAGTGGCGCCATCTCCGTGGCACGCTCCGGATCCGTGACAAGCGGGAGCGGCTCGTACTCGACGCGGACGGCCGCGGCAGCGCGTCGAGCCTGCTCAGGCTCCTCCGCTGCAACGATCGCGACGGGCTCGCCGAAGTAGCGCACCCGCTCTGACGCGAGCACGGGCTGATCGGCGAACTCGAGGCCGTACGTCTTCTGACCGGGTACGTCTTCGTGCATGAGCACGGCGTGCACGCCCGCCATGCCGACCGCGTCGGAGACGTCGATCCCAAGGATGCGAGCATGCGCGTGAGGGCTGCGGACGGTCTGCCCCCAGAGCATCCCGGCCTCGCGGAGATCGCTCGAGTAGGCGAACTGCCCCGTCACCTTGGGAACTGCATCGGAGCGACGAAGAGCGGGCGTCGCTCGTCCTCGCCGAAGGGTGCGTATGGCGGTGCTCATCGTCCGGCCGCCACGTGGACGGCGTCCAGGATCTTCTGGTACCCGGTGCAGCGGCAGAGATTCCCGGAGAGCGCCTCCCGAATCTCGTCGTCGCTCGGGTCGGGAACGCGCCGCAGGAGATCGGCCGCCGCGACGACGAATCCCGGCGTGCAGAAGCCGCATTGCACCGCCCCCGTCTCGGCGAATGCCTCCTGCACCGGGTGGAGAACGTCCGCCATAGCGAGCCCTTCGACGGTGACCACATCGTGACCGTCGGCCTGAGCGGCGAGCACGAGGCACGAGCAGACGAGCTCGCCGTCGAGCAGCACGGAGCACGAGCCGCACTCGCCCTGCTCGCATGCGTTCTTCGAACCGGGGAGGAAGAGCCGGTCGCGGAGTGTCGTCAGCAGGCTCTCTCCCGCCCAGATATCGGTCTCGAGGAGCTCGCCATTGACGGTGAGCTCGATCCTCATCGAAGCCGGCCCCGATGGCCAAGTGGCTCTGAGCCACAAGGCCTCATCGCGACAGACACCTCTCGAGAGCGCGCTGCGTGAGGACGCGGAGGGCATGGCGGCGGTAGGCCGCAGTGCCACGCACGTCGTCGATCGGGCTCGCCGCAGACCCGACTCGATCCGGGAACCCACCCCACTCCTCGATCGGACAGACGACGAGACCCGGGACCGGGCCCGCGGAGCCGAACGACGCCCGCAGCTCACCGCGCTCGCGATCGACGACGACCGCGAGCGAGACGACCGCGATGACCATGGCGTTCCTGGGGCCGACTTTCATGAACGTCTGCGCTTGCCCGCTCGGAGTGACGACCGCAGCGACGATCAGCTCGTCCGCTGCGAGCGTGTTGCGCTTCGGCCCCACGAGGAAGTCCTCGAGCGTCACGCGCCTCGCTCCGCGCACGCTCGCGAGCTCGATCTCAGCGCCTTCGACGAGGAGTGGCGGGAGGGCGTCGCCTGCCGGCGAGGCAGTCCCGAGATTGCCACCGATCGTGCCGCGGTTGCGTATCTGCGGCGAGCCGACCGTCCGGGACGCCTCCGCGAGTACCGGCATCTCCTCGGCGAGCGACCCGGTCATCGCTTCGGCATACGTGAGCCCGGCACCGAGCCGAAGGGAGCCGTTTTCGCGCGTCCAGGAACGGAGCTCGGGCACCTCGCCGAGGTTGAGCAGCACGTCGGGCCGCGTGCGGTCGAAGTTGAGCGCGACCATGACGTCGGTCCCTCCCTGGATCGGGAGCGCATCCGGGTGCTCGGCCTTGAGGCGGAGCGCCTCGTCGAGCGAGCGTGGTGTCAGAACCTCCATCTCGACCGTGTTCTATACGACAGCGTCGGCCAAGACGAGAGCCCGGCGGCGACCGGTATTACGCTAGGCGGATGAAGACCCTCGAGCGCCGCCTCGCAGTCGCCCGCGGAGACGAGCCGGCCGACCTC
>DATFEK010000030.1:0-7381 GCA_035251305.1 Gaiellaceae bacterium
ATCGAGTCGGCGATGTCCTCGACGACCGCGAACGGCGTGTCCTCGTAGGGGCCGAGCCAGGTCTCGGTGTCGAGGATGTACTCCACGTGCGTGTCCGAGTGGCGCGTGCCGCTCATGAAGGTCACTCCCGACACGATCTGCCACTCGCCGTACCGGCGAACGACCTCCTCGGCGCCGATGCCGTTCAGCACCGTGACGACGACCGCATCCGGGAACCTTCCCTCGAGCGCCCGCACCGCCGGCTCGAGCCCGGCGGCTTTCGTCGCGAGGATCGCGACGTCGAAGTCCTGGAGCTCGCCCGGGTCGGTGACGGCATTCACGGCGGCGTGGCGGTCGCTCCTGCCGCTCACACGGAGACCTTCCCGGTTCAGCGCATCTGCGTGTTCCCGGCGCCGCGTAAGGACCGAAACCTCGCAAACGTCGGCGAGGTGCCCCGCGAAGAGGCTCCCGATCACGCCCGCGCCGACGATGCAGACCCGTTCCACGCTGCCTCCGGCGAGTATCGCCACTTCTGACATGTCAGTCAACTCGTACGACGCGAGGGGTCCTTTCGGTTCACGGACTACGCCATGACTCCCGAGGGCTCGCTCATCGCCGGCGCGCCGAAGTGCGGAGCGACCCGTGACGCGAAGAGCTCCTGGTTCTTGATCGCCATCCAGTGCTCGATGCCGCCGGCGTTGACCGTGATCGCGATCTCACCGATGCCGGGACAGATCTCGAGCGTCTGCTCGATCCGCTCGATGATGTCGTCCGGCGTGCCGACCCAGATGTAGTCCTCCTCGATGAGCTGCTCGTACGGGATCTCGTTGAGCTGCTCCATGATTCCGGCGGTGTAGAAGCCGTAGTCCGCCTTGAGCAGCCCCTCGGTCGACGGCTTGTCGTATTCGATCAGCGGCGAGCAGTTGCCCTTGATGAACCCGACCGTCCAGTCCCGTGCCTCGCGTAGCGCCGTGTCGCGGTCCTCGTCGAGATGGCACGCGTGGATCCAGACGATGTCCGGCGTCGTTCCGTGCTCGGCGCAGCGCTCCCGGTAGAGATCGAGCTGTTTCTCGAGCGCGACGTACGGCAGCAGCGGTGGAACGGCGACGCTCCAGCCGTGCTCGGCCGCGAGCTCGTACGTCCGATCCGACGTTCCGCCGAGGGTGACCCGGAACTTCCGGTCCGGGAAGGGCACGACGTGCGAGTCGGCGACGTGGAAGTACTCACCGTCGTGCGAGAAGCGCTCGTTCGCCAAGGCGGCGAAGAGAAGGTCGACAGCCTCCTCGTACCTCGGGCGCGCGTGCTCGTCGAGCGGGACGCCCGCCTTCTCGGGGAGCCAGCCGTGGCCACGGCCGACCCCGAACTCGTAACGGCCGCCCGTGACGATGTCCATGACGGCTATCGCCGAGGCCAGAACCGGCGGGTTCCAGTACGGAAGCGCGTGCAGCATCGTCCGAAAGTGGATCCGATCCGTTCGCTGCGCGGCGGCAGCGAAGAGCGCCATCGGGTTCGCAGAGATCGAGAACTTCGGGAAGAAGAAGTGCTCGATCGCCGCGTAGACGTCATAGCCCAGGCGATCGGCGTTCTCGATCTGCTCGAGCACTTCCCCGAACATCTTCTCCGGTGTCTTCCCCGGATGCAGCTGGATCTCCGTGTACAGGCCGAATCTCATGGGCGAACCTCGCTTCCGGCGTGACATGTCAGAGCCGGCCGAGTATCACACACGACGCTTCATCGGTGTCAAGGCGAAACTCGCCAGCTCTCCGGCCGTTTCGCAGCATCAGCTCCTCGCATCGTGCTCCAGGCGCTGCCCCACGCTCGCCAGGACCTTGAGCGCGACCCTGGGCATCGTCTCGACGATGTGCCGAAAAGCGCCGGCGGTGATCACGAGCGCCCGCACGGGAGAGGTCGTGGTAACGGTCGCCGTGCGAGGGGAGTACGTGAGGATCGCGATCTCGCCGAGCCAGTCGCCGTGTCGCAGATCCGCGAGCTTCCTGCCCTTGCGGGTCACACGCGCCGTCCCCTCGACGAGGACGAAGAACTCACGCCCTCGCTCGCCCTCGCGGGTGAGCACGTGGCCTTCGGGTAGCTCGATCTCGTCGGCGCTCAAAGCGACCTCGCGCAGCTCCGCCCTCGAGCACTGCATGAAGAGCGGGATGCGGCTCAGGAGCTCGATCTTCGCGTTCTTCCCGAGCGCCACCGGTCGATCGTAGACGGGCACCGGAGCCTAGAACTCCGCACCCTGCCAGCGCAGGTCGCGGCCCGAGACCTCCATCGCCGCTATTTCGACTGGCTCAGGCTCGCTCGGCTCGTGCACGGGCGACCACACGCCCCACGACCGCCGGTAGTACATGAGCGGCGGCTCGTTCTCCGGGAGGACGCCGCCGGCCTCGACGCGTGCGACGAGGATTACGTGATCTCCGATCTCGAGGTCGTGCATCGTCGTGCACTCGGCCCATGCGAGGACGTCCTCGTGCAGCAGCGGGAGGCCCGACTCCGTCGGTCGCCATGCGACACGCTCGAACTTGTCGTCCGCCTTCGAAGCGAAAAGGAGCCCGAGCGGGCTACGTCCCCGGCCGACGAAGTTGACGACGAAGCTCCGCCGTCCACGCAGGGCGCTCAGCGTGCGGGAGCCGAGGTCGACGCAGACGAGGATCGTCGGCGGGTGGGCCGAGACGCTCGACACGGCGGTCGTGGTCAGTCCGCGGGGCGTGCCGTCGGGCCCGACGGTCGTGACGATCGCGACACCCGACGGAAACGACGCCATGATCTCGAAGAACGACTGCCGTGAGATCGGCACGGAAATGAGCGTAACGGCTCTACGACGGGGTCACCGCCGTGCACTCGATCTCGATCAGGAGGCCCGGCACGGCGAGCCCGGTGACCCCCAGAATCGTCTGGGCGGGGTGGTCGGCTCCGCCTGTGACGTCGTCGATCGCGCGCGTGATCGTCTCGTACTCGGTCGGATGGAGCGTGTAGATCGTCCGCCGGACGATGTCGTCCCAGCCAACCCCTGACGCGTCCATCGCCACCTTCAGGTTGCGCATCGCCGCGCGGGTCTGCTCGAAGAGATCGTCTCCCCCGACGAGCGTGAAGTCGGGCGCGATCGCGACCTGCCCGGCGAAGTGGACGACCCTCGTCCCCGATGCGATCGCGATGTGGCTGAAGCCTGGCGCCGGGTGAAGCTCCGGCGGGTTCACGAGCTCACGGTGGTGCATGTCCTTGACCTCCTCTTCTGGCAATACCACGGAACTCGGCGTCCGTGACGAGTCCCTTCTTCTTCGCTCCGAGCCGCTTGACCGCTTCGAGCAGCACCGGATACCGGTCCTCGGGCACGTCGAGGCCGAGCTCGTCCACCTTGATCCGGATCGAGTCGATCCCGCTCTTCTTGCCGAGCACGATGCCGCGCTCCGCGCCGACGAGCTCGGAGGAGTACGGCTCGATCGCAGGCGGGTCGTGGAACTGCGAGGCGACTGCGCCCGACTCGCGGGTGAAGAGGTTGTCTCCCGTCACCGCCTTCCACGGCGCGAGTGGGGTGCCCGCGAGCTGCTGCACGAGCCGCGCGAGCGCGCTCACGCGCTCGAGTCGGAGACGGGTTGGAATCCCGTAGAGCGCCTCGAGCGCGAGAGCGACCTCGACGAGATCGGCGTTTCCTGCCCGCTCCCCCATGCCGTTCACCGTCCCTTGCACCCACGTCGCGCCGGCCTGCACGGCCGCCACCGCTGCGGCTGTGGCGAGTCCGAAGTCGTCGTGGCCGTGCCAATGGACGGGCACCGCGTGATCGAGCCGCTCTGCGATCTCGCCGACGAGGAACGCAGCTGCTTCCGGCGTCGCGATTCCGAGCGTGTCGACGACGACGACCTCCTGTGCGCCGGCCTCGACGGCGCTGTCGTACGCGACGCGCACGAACTCGAGGTCTGCCCTCGTCGAGTCGACGCCGAAGAACGCCACCTGGATCCCCTCGCCTGCCGCAAAGGAGACCGCCGCGCGGATGCGCTCCAGCATCGTCTCGCGCGACACGCCGAGCGCCGCCAGCTTTGCTTCCGAGATCGGGCTCTCGATCACCGAGGCTCGGAGGCCGAGCTCGACGAGCGCCTCGACGTCGGCGTGGACAGCACGCGAGAACCCCCAGATCTCGGCGTCGAGGCCCGCTTCGAGAATGAGCGAGATGGCGCGCGCGTCGTCGTCAGAGACACGCGGAAACCCCGCCTCGATCCGGTCCACCCCCGCGGCCGAGAGTGCTCTCGCGATCGCAAGCTTGTCCTCGGGCGAGAGCACGACGCCGACCGTCTGCTCGCCGTCCCTGAGTGTCGTGTCGTAGAGGCCGACGGTGACGTGCGGCTGCGGCTCGAGCGCTTTCGCGTTGAGGTCGCCGGTCCAGACCTTGCTGCGATCCAGCGTCACGCCGGGACTATCTCATCAGGCGACCGCGACGACGACCTTCCCGCGCGCGTGCCCGTCTCCCACGTACCGGAGCGCGTCGGCGATCTCGTCCAGCTCGTACCGCCTGTCGACGACCGGCCTCACCTTCCCGGCTCCGAGGAGCTCTGCCAGGAGCTCGAGATCGCGCCACTCGGGGTTCGCGATGAAGAACACGGTCTTCCGGCGGCCTAGCACGCTCCTCAGGCGCATCGAGACCACCCGCCCCATCGACCCGTAGACACGGTTCCCCTTCGGCCCGCCTACGATCACGAGGGTCGCGCGGGGGGCGAGCACGCGCGCGCACTCGGACCACGATCGGCTTCCCGCGATGTCGAGCAGCAGGTCGTAGCGCTCCCCGCTCTGCGTGAAGTCCTCGCGCGTGTAGTCGATCGCCCGATCGGCGCCGAGCGAGCGCACGAGCTCGACGTTTCTCGTGCTGCACACGCCAGTCACGTCCGCCCCGCGCGCCTTCGCGATCTGGACGGCGAACGTGCCGACGCCACCCGAGGCGCCGTTGACGAGGACCTTCTGGCCGGCCTCGAGGCCTCCCTTGTCGCGAAGGCCCTGGAGAGCTGTAAGCGCCGCCACCGGCACCGAGGCCGCCTCCTCGAACGTCACGTTGGCGGGCTTCGACGCCACGGCACGCTCCTCGCGAACGCACACGTACTCGGCGAAGGCGCCGCTTCTGACGCCGAAGACCTCGTCGCCCGGGCGGAATCGCGTCACCCGCGCGCCGACCGCCGCGACCTCCCCCGCGAAATCGACGCCCAGACGGTTGCTCTTGGGCGCTCGTAGGCCCGTCTGCGTGCGGGCAACGAGCGGCACACCGGTAAGCGCGTGCCAGTCGAACGGGTTCACGGACGTCGCACGAACGCGGACGAGCGCCTCGTCGTCCACCGGCGCCGGCGTCTCGACCTCTCGGAGCTCGACCGCTTCTGGCGGGCCGTACGAATCGCGGACGACGGCCCTCATCGTGTCCCCAATCGGGCCGACTGAACTGTTCGCGCCCATCCGCGCCGACGCCTCACGACTGTTCTCGGTCGCTGCCACGTTCTTCCTCCCTTCGGAACTGTCCGACGTTCCACGTACACTGTAAGTCCACGTAACAATAGACGTACGGTGTAAGTTCGTCAAGCACGGAGGAGACGAGCGTGGCAAGCGAGAAGGGCACGACGAGACGAGCCCGGCGCGCCCCGCTGAGCAGGGAGCGCGTGCTCCGAGCGGCGATCGAGCTCGCGGACGAGGGCGGGCTCGAGGCGCTCACCATGCGGAGGCTCGGCCATGCGCTCGGCGTCGAGGCCATGTCGCTCTACAACCACGTGGCGAACAAGGACGAGATCCTCGACGGCATCGTCGACCTCGTTCTGGGCGAGGTGGAGCTTCCGCCGGGGGGCGACTGGCGGGAGGCCGTCCGTCGGTGCGCGCTCTCGGCGTACGACGCGCTCCTTCGCCATCCGTGGGCGTGCAGCGTCGCGATGGGCTCGCCCCGGATCCTCCCCGCCCGCTTCCGCTACATCGAGTGGGTGCTCCGGCGGTTCCGCGAGGCGGGCTTCTCGCCGGAGCTGACGTTCCACGCCTACCACGCGCTTGACAGCCACATCCTCGGCTTCACGCTGTGGGAGGTCGGGCACGCGATCGACACGGACGACCTTCCCGGTCTCGTCGAGCGCTTCTTCAGCGAGCTGCCGGCGGGCGCGTATCCGTACCTCGCCGAGCACGCCGAGCAGCACATCGCTGGTATCGGCCGCGAGGGCGAGGGCGAGTTCGCCTTCGTGCTCGATCTACTCCTCGACAGCCTCGAGCGGGCGCGGGACGCGTCCTGAGACGATTTGCAAGCACCATGTTCTTCCGGATCTCGCCGCCCGCGGCCGAGAGCGCCCTCGCGATAGCGAGCTTGTCCTCGGGCGGGAAGACGACGCCGACCGTCTGCTCGCCGTCCCTGAGTGTCGTGTCGTAGAGGCCGACGATGACGTGCAGCTGCGGCTCGAGCGCCTTCGCGTTCAGGTCTCCCGTCCATGCCCCCTCGGGAACGACCGGGAAGCCCCACCGTGGTCGCGTACACCGCGGCAGATCTCGATCTCTTCGCCCGAATGAACGCCCGCACGCTCACCATGGGCGGCGCCGAGCCCCGGATGGTGCTCCACAACGCGTACGGCTACGGGCTGTTCACGGGCGGCCTCGGGCTCCATGGCGGCGGCGAGCGCCTCGGGCTGACGGTGGTTCCCGTCTCCGGTGGGATGACAGAGCGCCAACTGACGCTGATCGAGGACCTGCGGCCGGACGTGATCTCGTGCACGCCGAGCTACGCCCTCACGCTCGCGCACGCCTTCGCGGAGCGCGGTGTCGCCCCGTACGAGATCAGTCTCCGGCTCGCACTCGTGGGGGCCGAGCCCTGGACGGAGAACATGCGGCGCGAGATCGACGCGGGTCTCGGCGTTCGCTGTACGAACATCTTCGGGCTCTCCGAGGTCATCGGGCCCGGCGTCTCTTGCGAGTGCGTCGAGGAGCGCTCGGGCTCGCATGTGAATGAGGACCACTTCTTTCCGGAGATCGTCGACCCGGAGTCGGGCGAGCCCCTGCCCGAGGGCACGGAGGGCGTCCTCGTCTTCACGACGTTGACGAAGCAGGCGCTCCCGCTCGTCCGCTACTGGACAGGCGACATCTGCTCCCTGTCGACCGCGCCGTGCTCGTGGGGGCGAACGCTCGTCCGGATGGGTCAGATCGTCGGACGAAGCGACGACATGCTCATCCGTGGCGTCAACGTCTACCCCAGCCAGGTCGGAGCGGTTCTCGGTCGAGTCCCCGAGCTGTCGCCCCACTTCGGGCTCGTCGTCCGACGACTCGGCACGCTCGACGAGGTCGATGTACTGGCCGAGCCGCGCGGGGATGTGTTCGTATCGCTCACGCACGAGCGCATCCGGGAGTTGAGCGAGCGCACGGCCTGATCTGATCCGCGACGCGATCGGGTGCACGATGGCGG
>DATFEK010000056.1:0-2655 GCA_035251305.1 Gaiellaceae bacterium
TCCGGTCGTGCCTCTGGCTGTCGACGCGGCACGGGGGACGACACCGTCCGCGCCCCAGTGGCTCGGGATCGCGCTCGTCCTCGTCGGCATCGCGGCACTCTCACGCGAGCCCTCGCCGTCCGGAGGGCGCCAGGCCACCACGGGCGCAGGCCTCGCGGTGCTCGCGGCGCTCGGCTTCGGGCTGTTCTTCGTGGGCATCGACGCCGCATCCGACGAGAGCGCGACCTGGGCGGTGCTCACCGCTCGCTGCGCTGCCGTCCCTCTGGCGGCCGTCGCGGCACTGGCGACCTCGGCCGCGTTGCGTCCACCGAGGGCCATGTGGCCCGTGCTCGTGACCGTCGGTCTCGTGGACACCTTCGCCAACGTGCTCGTCGCAACCGCGACGACCCGTGGCGCAGCAGGGATCGTCGCGGTTCTGAGCTCGCTCTACCCGGTCGTCACGATCGTGCTCGCGCGGATCGTCCTGGCCGAGACGCTGAGCGCGCAGAAACGGATCGGCGGAGTCGTCGCACTCGCGGGCGCGGCGTTCGTCGCGGCCGGCTAGAGATTGAAGCGCACGTTCAGGACGTCTCCGTCCTCGACGACGTAGGCCTTCCCTTCGAGCCGCTGCAGGCCGCGGCGCGCTGCTTCCGCGTGCGAGCCGGACTCGACCAGGTCGTCCCAACGGATCACCTCGCAGCGGATGAACCCGCGCGCGATGTCGGAGTGGATCGACTCCGCCGCGTCGAGGGCCGTCTCGCCGTAGCGCAACGTCCACGAGCGTGCCTCCGCGTCGCCGATCGTGAAGAACGTGATCAGGCCGAGCGCCTCCTTCAGCCGGTGCACGACGTCGTCGAGCGCGGACGGCCCGGAGCGAAACTCCGCCGCGTCCTCCGGGGAGAGCTCGGCGAGCTCCATCTCGAGCGCGCAGTCGATGTCCCCAGGGCCGTTCTCGACCCGGAGCAGCGGTTTCGTGGTCAGCGGCTCGAGCTCGAGCGGGACATCCCCGCTCCACGCCGACAGCGGTATCCCGGCCTCGAGGTGCGCGAGCAGCCTCTCCAGCCGCTCGACCTCGAGACGCTTGGAGCGCTCTCCCGACTTCGCCTCCTTTCGCACTTTCTCGAGCCTGCGCTCCACGTGATCTCGGTCCGCGACGATCAGCTCGAGCCGCAACGTCTCGAGAGCGGATGTGGGATCCGCGCCGTCCGAGAAGCCGTCCAGCACGGCCAGCAGCGCATCGGTCTGGCGCAGCTCTCCCGGAACCTCCGCTCGCGCTCCGGGCACGTCGACGACTCGAATGGCCGCAGGCGTGACCTTCTTCGAGCCGACGAGCGCGGCGAGCTGCTCCAAACGGTCGTCGGCGATGACTGCCATCCCTACATTCGCCTTCTCGGTCACGGCCGCGTACGCGGTGACCTCGGCACCGGCTCGAGTCAGCGCGTTGAACAGCGTCGTCTTGCCCGCGTTGGGAAGGCCGACGATCCCGACCTGCAGCGGCACCCAGGCCTAGTTCCCGAAGCCGACTCGACCCTCACGCGCAAATCGCTTCGCGTACAGGACGCGCGAGAGCACGAGCTGGATGGTGCCGTCCTGTGCTTCGAGCTCGATGGCGCCGGTCGCACTCGCGCTCAGGCCACGTTCGAGCGCGTCCGCGCTCGCGGGAGACACGAGGGCGCCCAGGATCTGTCCTCCGTCGAGACCGATCTCGATCCGTACGAAGCTCAAGTCAGCCACCGGAAACCACCTCCGTCAGGACACCGTGGACCGAGCTCGGATGGACGAATGCGACCTCGAGCCCGAACAGCCCCTGCCGTGGCACCTCGTCGACCAGCTGGACGCCTGCCGCCGCGAGCTCTCGGAGCGCACCGTGCACGTCGTCGGTCTCGAGCGCGAGATGATGAATCCCGGGCCCGCGCCTGGTCAGAAAGCGGCCGACGTGGGTGTCCTCCCCGGTGGGAGCGACGAGCTCGACGCGGCTCTCGCCGACCATGAGCGAGGCCGCGTTGACGCCTTGCTCACCGAGTGAGTCTCGTCCCTCGAGTCGAGCGTCGAACAGCAACTCGTACGTCGCGATCGCCTCGTCGAGGTCCGCGACCGCGACGCCTAGATGGTGGATACCGCGAACGCGCACCCGCGCGATGCTACTCACCTCGGCAAGTTACAAGTTGTCACTTGTGCTGCCCACTTGACGGCTGCGGGGCCAGAACGCTTGTCACAAGTTGTAACTTGGCTTCGGAGCGCCGGGAGTCTCAGTCGCGCATGGGCAGCGCGCGCACGGTGCCGATCGTCTCCGAGGAGCGCGACTCCGGCGTGACGTCCGCAAGCAGCGCCTCGAGCTCCGATCGGTCGAGTGTCTCCTTCTCGAGCAGCGCCTCGGCGACGCGATCGAGCGTCGCCCGATGCTTCAGGAGCATCCTCTGTGCCTCGCTGTATGCGTGGTCGGTGAGACGCGCCTGCTCCGAATCGCGCAGACGTTTCGTCTCCTCGGACAGCGCGTAGTTGTCGGCACGCATGGTTCGGGACGGGGCGACCTCCGACATGCCGAACTCGAACACCATCGAGCGGGCGATCTCGGTCACGCGCTCGAGGTCGTTGGCGGCACCGTTCGTGATGCGTCCGAAGACGACCTCCTCCGCGGCGCGGCCGCCGAGGAACACCATCATCAGGTCGACGAGC
>DATFEK010000061.1:0-4959 GCA_035251305.1 Gaiellaceae bacterium
ACGTCGAGAACGGCGATGCGCGAGAAACCTCGGTCACGCAGGTATTGCGCAGCGATCGCGGAGTTGTTCAGGTAGCAGGAGCCTCCGAACGCCGAGCGCGTCACGTGGTGGCCCGGCGGGCGGCAGCAGGCATAGGCGGCAGGCGCACCTCCGATGACGATGTCGGCCGCGGTCAGGGCGACGTCCACGGCTGCGCGGGCAGCCTCCCACGTCCCTGGGCCGACCAGCGTCATCGTGTCGTAGCAGTACGCGCCCGTCCGCGCGGCGAGCGATGTGGGTACCTGTGGCTCGAGACCGGCCGTGAATCCGGGAGTCGGGAAGATGTACCCGGCGACCTCGCGTTGACCGGGATCCTCGGGGAATCCGGCTGCCCGCCAGCTTGCGACAGCGCCGCGAAGGAACTCGACGAGCCCCTGATCGTGGACCGCAAGCAGCGCCTCGTCGGAATGCGGCTCCGCGTGCACGACCGTGGCGCCCGCCTCCTCGAGCGCGGCTCGAATCGCCTCGGCTCTCTCCGGAAGCTCGTCGGCGGGCATCCGAACGCCGATCCAGATCCCGCTCTCCGGTGCGTGGAGCCGGTGCGCGTCGGTCCAGACGACGGGGATCGAAAGGCGCACGCGCTGCTCTACCCGGAGAAGCGGTACTCGGCGGCAGCGTCCGGTGTCAGGTACGCGGCTGACGGGCTGCCAGCGGGGGTGAAGACGCCGATGACGGTCATCTCCCGGTCCGCGCTCAGGTTCTCGACGATGTGTACCTGGCGCGGGCGGAGCCGGAACGCCGAGCCCGCGCCCAGCTCCTCGGTCCCCTCGGCGAGATGGAGCCGTCCCGGCCCTTCCGGCACCCAGACGATCTCGTCGTACAGGTGGTAGTGCCAGGGAGCTCTTCCGGGAGGAATGAAGCCGGCGAAGAGCGTCGCGCGCGTCGATCCCGAGTCCGGGCCGAGGAGGATCTGGAACGAGCGTGCGCCGGACGCCCGCTCCGCGCCGGCGCCGTCGAGCATTGCTATGAGCTCGCGCCGACCCATCGGCGCGTGCCGATCGGCGATTGGCGCGACCGTCACCAGGAGAGCCGCAAGCCCTGAGCTTCCGGCCTCGAGCACCGCGTCTTCGCCCGCGAGGACGAGTGCCGCAGTTCCGCGGCCGAGGTCGGAGTCGCGGCCGTCGAGCGTGATCGCGCCCGACCCCCCGAACACGTAGAGCAGACAGTCCTGCTCGCCATCGCCGACGGCTGAGCCCTCACCCGCCTCGAGGCGTCGCTCCGCGGCTGCGAGTGCAGAGCCGCGAAGCGGTGGCGCAAGCTCGTGTTCGAGCATCGCCCTTTCCTAGCACGTCTTACGACGGACGCAAGAGAGGGACCTCGTCCACGTAGCACCACATCCAGTCCTCGCCGGGCTCTGCGGAACGGATGAGCGGATGTCCACTCTCGTGGAAATGTGCGGTCGCGTGCCGGTTCGGGGAGTTGTCGCAGCAGCCGACCTTTCCACAGAGGAGGCACATGCGCAGGTGCATCCACCGGCTGCCGATCTTCAGGCATTCCTCGCAGCCGAGCAGGGGATCCGGCAGGTCCTGGACCTCGATCGACGCGAGGTGGGAGCACGGACCTGGCATCAGGCGACCCTGAGGCTGACGCGTAGCGCGTCGATCACCCCGCCGACTCTACTCGTCAGGTCGCGAGCTCGATCTCGGCGGGGAGCTCCTTCGGCGCCGGCTCGGGCGCGAGCTCGACACGCGCCCGCGCGTCGAGGTAGGTGTAGGCGGTGACGACGCCGACGAACGGCAGCGCGGCGACGTAGACGATCCCCGCGACGACGTTGAGGACGGCGAGCGGAAAGCTCGTTGCGAAGATGAGCAGCGCACCGAGGAGCGGCCCCACCACGAGCGAAATCGCCGCGCTGAGACCTACGAGCGAGGCGGTCCGGAACCAGCGACCGCGCACGAGTTGTCCACTCCGCCGGAGAGCTGCAACCGCACCGAGCCCTTCGAGCTCGACGACCGGCGCCAGCAGGCACCAGCGCACCGCGAGCCAGATCGCCAGCGGGATCAGGAACGCCGTCGCCGTCAGGACGACCCAGACGACGACGAACAGCGCGACGGCCCCGAGCAGCGGGCCGATTCGTCTGAACGCGAGTCGATACGCCGCTGCGGCGCCGATCGAACCTCCCTGGTCGATCTCGACGAGCGCGCAGGCAGTCGCCGCCTGGACGAACGCGAGCCCCAACAACACCATCGTCGTCCCGATGACGGCGGCGATGAGCGCAGAGCCGCCGGCGCTTTCTCCGGTCGACGTGATCCCGACAGCGTCGAGCCCTTCGAGCGACAGCCATTGCAAGAGCGTCATCACGAACACGATCGGGATGAGGGAGAGCCCGATACCGAGGAAGAGCGGCGCGCGCTTCACGTACATCCGACCCGACGCAGCCAGGATCTGGCCCCATGCCCGGCGCCTGCCGATGCGGAGTGACGCAACCGGCGTCCAGGTGGCGCGGACGACAATGAGGAGGGCGAGCCCGATCAGGGCCGCGAGCACGAGCGCCATCGCGCCGGGATTTCGCAGCAGGAGGATCAATGCGCGGGAGCCCTTCTCGACGCCGGTGCAGAAGAGATCGGTCGCGCCCGTTCCGAAGAGCCCACCGGTCGGGACGCCGTATGTGCGGTCGTGCCAACCCTCGGACCACTCGATCGGACGGGTCCACTGCGTCTTGAGGTTCGGGCCGGTCGGCCCGTTGAAGAAGGCGGGCTGGAGCTCGCCCCATCTCCCCTCGTACGCGATCCACGGAAAGGCTTCCTTCGCGGCAGCCGGCTCAGAGGGGATCGTCACGACCGTCGGGCGGATCTCGCGATGCGGCCCGCGGGTGTCGTCGCAGCCCACTCCCGCCTCGGCGGAGCTTCCGAGGTAGAGGGCCTCGGTGAACTTGTTCGCGTGCGAGCCGGCCCCCGGGAACACGACCGGGTGCGTTTCGTCGACGAGCTCGAGCTTGTCGTCGCCCCACGTCGCTCGCTCTGCTCCCTCGTGGGCGCTGTAGCCGACCTCCCTCGGCTCCGTCCCGAGCGCCTCGCGCGCGTCCCCGGCGTCGAAGACGAGCTGGATCATCTCCCAGTCGCCCTCGTGTGTGTTGTTGAAGTCGTTGAAGGCGTAGAAGAACCAGTACTGCAGCGAGAGCGAGCCTGGGTGCTCCGCCTGCGTCGCGACGTGCGCGTACACGGTCGGCCTGCTTCCCTCGGCAAGGCGATGTGACCACCGCTCGTAGTCGCACTTGGCGTCGAGCGGGTCGCCGGGAAAGTCGAGGTGGTACTCGAATCGGTTCACGAGATCGGCGGCGGCCGGCCCGATCTTCACGAGATCGGCCGGGTTCCAGGGCCCGCGGAGGGCGACGGTCGGCTCGTCGTCGAGCAGCAGCTGGACGTCGAGCGGATCGTAAGGCTCGCCCGGCCCGCACTCCTCCTCCTGCTCGACGAGCCGCACGACTGGCGCGAAGCGCTCAGCGAGCGCCTGCTCGTCGGCGAGGTCGGCGCTTGCGACCGGAGAAACCAGGAGGGCGGCCGCGACCGCGAGGGCCGAGGCGACGAGCGCGCGAAGGCTCATGTCTCGGGTTTCGACGCGAAGAGGTCCAATCCCAGGCGCCGCGAGAGGAATTTTGCGAGGCACTGTCCCTTGACGCTGTTACCGGCCTTGGCGAGCGGCGGCGCGAACGTTCCGAACGCGAGCGGCATCAGGAGCTGGGACGGCGAGAAGACTGCGACGACCACGCCAAGGACGAGAAAGGTGATCGTCTCGTCGATCACCAGCGGCGCGTCCCTCTCGTGCCTGTCGAGACCGAGGACCTCGCCCTAGTCGAGATGCACGGGAGACCCTGGGCCGAGCGGTATTCCGATCACGTACCAGGCGATGAAGAAGAGCGTCCAGATGACGGACAGGACGACGACGAACGGCAGCATCATCGCGACCACGGTGCCGATGCCCGCATCCTTGCGGTAGCGCTGCGCGAAGATGATGATCAGCGGGAAATAGGCCATCAGCGGCGTGACCACGTTGAACGGCGAGTCGCCGACACGGTAGGCGGCGAGCACCGTTTGCGGCGCGACGTCGAGCCGCAGGAAGAGCGGGATGAAGATCGGGGCGAGGATGGCCCACTTGGCGATGGCCGCCGGCATGATGATGTCAACCACCATCGTCACGAGCACGAAGCCGATCAGCAGCCACACCGCCCCGATGTTGGCCTCCTCGAGCCAGTCGCCGAGCTTCACAGCCGACACCTGCGCGATGTTCGAGTAGCTGAAGTATGCGATGAACTGCGCGATCAGCAGGAACAGGAACAGCAGGCTCGCGAGGCCGGCCCACGACTTCGTGATCGACGCAAGCACCTCGTCGCTCGTCCGGATCGTCCCGGCTCCACGCCCGTAGGCGAACCCCGCCGCGAAGAAGATGATCGTGATGATCACGATCAGGCTGTCCATGAACGGCGAGTCTCCGATGATGTCTCCCGTGACGGGATCGCGCAGCGGTGCGTCGGGGAACACCGTGAGGAGCGTGATTCCGACGAGCACGGCCAGGGTCGCGAAGAGGGCGTAGCGAAGTCCTCTCGCCTCTGCCTCCGGGGTAACCTCGGGGCCCTTGTCGGCGTCGAGCGACTCGTCGTCGCTCTCGAGCGAAAGGTCGTGCTTGCCGAGGCTTCGCTCGACGATGTACACGGAGACGAGCGTCAGGACGATCGTGACCAGGATCGTCGAGGCGATTCCGAAGTACAGGTTGGCCGCGAGGTCGATCGAGCGGTCGGGGTCGACGAGCGCGCTCGCGTCGTTCGTTATCTCGGTCAGAACACCGTCGAGCGGTGTGATCAAGAAGTTGACGCCGAATCCGGCGGCGACTCCGGCGAATGCAGCCGCCATCCCGGCGAGTGGGTTGCGCCCGACGCTCTTGAACGCCGCGGCGCCGAGGGGTATCAGCACGAGATACCCGGCA
>DATFEK010000066.1:0-5935 GCA_035251305.1 Gaiellaceae bacterium
CTGACCCTGACCGACGCCGACGCACATCGTCGCCAGGCCGTAGCGGCCCTGGCGCCGGCGCAGCTCGTGCAGGAGCGTGACGACGAGGCGCGCGCCGCTCGCACCGAGGGGATGGCCGAGCGCGATCGCGCCGCCGTTGACGTTCACCTTCGCCTCGTCGAGGCCGAGCTCGCGCATGACGGCGATGCTCTGCGAGGCGAAGGCCTCGTTGAGCTCGACGAGGTCGAGCTCGCCCGCGGAGACACCAGTCCGCTCGAGCAGCTTTCGCACGGCAGGAATCGGGCCGATGCCCATCACGCGCGGGTCGACACCGGCCACCGCCGATCCGACGAACGCTCCGAGCGGCTCCAAGCCGAGCTCTCGCGCCTTCTCCTCGCTCGCGATCACGAGAGCCGCAGCTCCGTCGTTGATTCCGCTCGCGTTGCCCGCAGTGACGGTTCCGCCCGAGCGGAAAGCGGGCTTCAGCCCGGCGAGCGCCTCGGCGGTCGTCTGTGGGCGCGGGTGCTCGTCGACTGCGACCTCGCCGACCGCGACGAGCTCGTCGCCGAACCGTCCCGAAGCATTCGCGTCGGCCCACCGCTGCTGCGATCGGAGAGCGAACCCATCTTGATCCTCGCGCGTCACGCAATAGCGCTCGGCAACGTTCTCGCCCGTTTCGCCCATCGACTCGAGCGGAAACATCTCTTCGTGGCGAGGGTTCGGGAAGCGCCAGCCGAGCGTCGTGTCCCACACGGTCTGGTTCCCGCGCGGAAAGGCTGCGTCCGGCTTCGCCATGACGAAGGGGGCACGGCTCATCGACTCGGCACCGCCCGCAACGGCCACCTCCGCGTCTCCGGCGATGACGGCGTGGCTGGCCGAGACCACGGCGGACAGGCCCGAAGCACACAGTCGGTTGAGGGTGACGCCGGCCACCGAGTCGGGCAGTCCGGCGAGCAGAGCGGCCATTCGTGCGAGGTTGCGGTTGTCCTCGCCGGCCTGATTCGCGCAACCGAAGTAGACGTCCTCGACCGAGCCGGGCTCGATCCCTGCCCGTTCGATCGCCGCGGTGATGGCGACCGCCGCCAGGTCGTCGGGCCGAATCTGCGCCAGCGCGCCCCCGTAGCGGCCGATCGGCGTTCGAACAGCGGAAAGGACGACGGCACGCGCCACGAGCCGCGACGTTAGCTGACGAAGTCGATCCGAACCGGTTCCGGAAACGCTCTCAGCGCCTCGCCGCGCCGCAGGAGCTCGGTGACCGCCTTGCGGCCCTCGTTGCCGTAGTCCTGCGTCAGCTCGTTCACATACATCGAGACGAAGCGGTCGGCGACCGCAGCGTCGATCCCACGTCCGAACTGCAACGCATACTCGAGCGCCTCCGCTCGGTTGTCGAGCCCGCACTGAATCGCAGCGCGAAGCACCTCCGAGACGTCCTCGAGCACCCGCTCGCCGAGATCCCGCCGAGCGACGTTCACGCCCAGCGGAAGCGGGAGCCCTGTCTCCAGGAGCCACCACTCGCCGAGATCGAGCACCTTCACGAGCCCGTAGTCGGCGAACGTGAGTTGCCCCTCGTGAATGAGGAGACCGGCATCCGCGCGTCCGGAGGCAACTTCGTCGGGAATATCGTCGAACGCGAGCTCGCGATGCCGAAAGTCCCCGAGAACGAGGCGAAGCGCGAGAAACGACGTCGTCATCGTCCCGGGAACGACGATCTCGTGACCGTTGAGCTCATCCGGCGTCAGCGACTCCCGCGCGACGACGACCGGCCCGTAGCCCGAGCCGATGCTCGCCCCGTGCGGGAGCAGCGCGTAGTCCTCCTGCACGAACGGATACGCCGCGAGGGAGAGCGCCGTCACCTCGAGGCGCGCCGCCCTCGCCCACTGGTTCAGCGTCTGGATATCGCCGAGGACCTGCTCGAACTCGTGCCCGCGCGTGTCGACGAGGTCCGTCGTCAGCGCCCAGTACATGAAGGCGTCGTCTGGGTCGGGGCTGTGACCGACGCGGATCCGCACGAGGGCGGAGACGCTAGCACCGGCCCCGTGGCTAGCGGTTGAAGAACCAGCGCTCCAGCAGCGGGAGCACTTCCTTGCGCGTGAACGGCTTCGCGTCGGCTGGTAGCCCGTCCGCCTCGAGCACGCTGACGTCGTCTTCCAGAGCCTCGTTGGCACGGTCGAGCGCGTCCTCGAGCTCGTAGCCCTCGAACACGAGGTCTTCCGGCCGAGGCTCGTCGGAGTCACGGAGCTGCGGATTGACTTGGCGGCCTACCGCCCACACGGCACCCGGCCGGCGCTCGATCCAGATGACGATCTGCTCCTCGACGCCGACGTCGTCGACTCCCGTGAGCGTGCGCTCGGCATAGCGGCCTTCCCGCGAGCTTCGCCTCATGCACCGGGATACAATCGCTTCTCGTGTCTTCGTTCAAGAACATGTTCTCGTTCCTCTTCTCGCGGGGGTCCGCGGAGGAGCACGTCGCGAGGTACGTCGTACGCGAGCACGACCGGGGCAGGTCGCTGAACGACATCCTCGCGGACAAGTACGTGCAGAACCGCCTGACGCCCGAGCAGCAACGCCGCCTCCTCGATCGGCCGGAGGTCATCGAGGCGTTCTCCGGCGACACGCTCGAGGGCGCGAAGGCGTCGCTTCCGGGCTGAGCATCTAAAGCATCCGCCCGAGCCCGCGCTTCCGCGCGAGGCGCACGGCTTCGGCGCCGAGAGCGACGTCCCACGCGGCGATGCCGTTCGACTTGAAGAGAACGACGTCGTCGTCCGACTGTCGGCCGGCGATCTCGCCTGACACGACCTCGTGCAGCTCGTGCACCTCGAGCCAGTCGAGCACCGAAGCCGCCACGGGCTCGATGAGATCGCCTGACTCGATACGGGCCTGCTCGAGCCAGTCGCAACACACGAACGTCGAACGCTCGAGAACCGCGTTGTCGAGCTCGCGTCGAGTCGAGACGTTCGCGCCGGCGGCGATGACGAGCGCACCGCGGGCGAGCCACTCGCCGCGGAGGACGGGGTCGCGCGAGCTCGTGATCGTCACCACGACGTCCTGCGAACCCGCGTCGCGATGGCTCTCTCCCGCCTCCGCACCGGTGCGCTCGCAAAATGCCGCGAGCCGCTCCGGGGTCCGGCAGTAAGCGACGACGTGCTCGATGGACGGCAGGGCTGCGAGGATGCAGGCCACCTGCGTGACGGCCTGGTGACCGCACCCGATGATCCCGAGGGTTCGCGCTCCGCTCCTCGCAAGATGCTTCGCGGCCACGCCACTTGTCCCTCCGGTCCGGAGAGCGCCGAGCTCCGCCGCCTCGATCACCGCCACGAGCTCGGATGTCTCCGAGTCGAAGAGGCAGACCACGAAGCTCGCACCTTCGGCGGTCGCGGCGTAGAGCTTTCCCCCCGCGAGGCCGAGCCCGTGGTCTGACGCCGCCATGTCGGCGAGAGCGCCCTCGGGCAATCCGAGCCTGCGACGCGGGGCGATCTCGACCTCGCCGGCGGCCATCCGCCGAAGGCACGTCTCGATCGCCTGGACGGCGTCCGCCGGCGCGAGGAGCGCGCTCACATCGCCTTCGCTCAGGTAGTGGGGCACAGGGGCGAGAAGTGTACGAATGCCGGCGCAGCCGTCGTAGACTCGTCCCGTCGATGCCCGACGACTACCTCGCATTGCGGGTCGAAGAGCTCCTGGCGCGCGTCGCGAGAGATGGTCGAGCGCCCGGTAGCGGTTCCGCTGCCGCACTCACCGTCGCGTTCGCAGCCAGCCTCGTCTCCATGGTCGCTCGCTGCTCCCAGGAGTCGTGGACGGACGCGCGCGGCGTCGTCGCGCAGGCAAAGGTGATCGGCGAGCGGGCGGCGGAGCTCGCCAACGCGGATGGCACTGCCTGGGAAGAAGCGCTCGAGGCGCTACGCGAGGCCGAAGCCGGAAGCTCGAGCGATGATCGACGAGATTTCTCCCTCGAGCAGAAGCTCGAACGGGCGGCCGCTGCGCCACTCGAGATCGCCACGCTCGGCGCGGACGCCGCGGCACTCGCGGCCCTCACCGCAGAACGAAGCGACGGCAGATATCGAGCCGATGCCGCGGCAGCGGCCGCGCTCGCAGCAGGAGGTGCGCGCGCAGCCGCGCACCTCGTGCTCGTCAATCTCGGAGTCCGCAGTGACGACCCGCGGCTGGCGCGCGCCCTGGCCAGCGAGCAGGTCGCAAACGACATAGCGGCCCGACTGCTCGATTCCGGCCGCTGACGGAGCCCGGGTGACGCGCCCTGAAGCTCTGTCGGACGCCGAGCTCGTCCAGCGGTGTCGGGCGGACGACCCCGCAGCGTGGAGCGAGCTCGTCGAGCGCTACTCACGGTACGTCTATGCCATCGCCGTTCGCGGCTTCCGCCTCAGCGACGAGGACGCGGAGGACGTGTTCCAGGACGTCTTCACGCGCGCCTTTCTGCGCCTCGAAACACTTCGCGACGACTCCGCATTCCGGCCGTGGATCGCTCAGCTGACGCGCCGCCGGTGCATCGACTTCCTTGCGACGAGCGCTCGTGAGCTGCCCGTGGAGGATCCCACCACCGACGAGGGAAGCGACGATCTCGGCGAGGTCGAGGAGGCGTTTGCAGTTCGGGAGGCGCTGGCGGGCCTCTCCGAGGCATGCCAGGAGATCCTCGATCGCTTCTTCGCGCAGGACCAGAGCTACCGGACGATCTCCGACGAGCTCGACATTCCGACGGGGACGATCGCGAGCCGCATCGCTCGCTGCCTGAGCAGGCTTCGGGACGAGCTCGAGGCGAAGTCGTGATCCGCATGCTGCGGACGGCCGGTGGCTACTGCTGGGGCCGGTGGCTACCGCTGGGGCCGGTGGCTACCGCTGGGGGAACCTCCCGGTTCCCCCAGACCCCCTCCACTGGTCCGCTGGCGCGGACAAGACGCTTCGCGTCTTCCCTCAGACTCCCTCCACTGGTCCGCTTCGCGGACAAGACGCTTCGCGTCTGGGAAGAAACGACCCGGCGGGCGGGTCTAGGAAGTAGATGACGCCGTCCTACGACGAGGAACGCCTTGGGGAACTCCTCCGCCTCCTGCGCCCCGCCCCCGCCGCCTGGGTGCGGGCTGCGCAGGAGTTGCCGTTCGCCCGGCGCACGTTCGACGAGATCGTCGCGCGTGCCGAGGCGGACCGCATCTTCCGCGACGCACTGATCGCCGACCTGGAGAAGGCGCTCGCGGGCGAGGGCTACGAGCCCGATCCTCGCATCCTCGACGAGCTTCGGACGCGACTGACCGAGCGCTGAAGGGGGGTCAGACCCGTGGGGTCTGACCCCGTAGAGTCCGCTTCCGTGCAAGACGTGACCGGCCACGGCCCCGATGCGAGCTCCGCCGCGCTCCCCGCGTGGAGCCTCCCGAAGGACGCAGTCGACCGGATCGACTTTCCAGCCCAGTGGCCCGAACGCGTGACCCGAGACTGGGCGTTCGGAGGCTCGGCGGGAAAGGGCGCCCGAGTCTGCATCCTCGACTCGGGCGTCGAAAACGGGCACCCGCTCGTGGGTGAGCTCGAGAGCGCCGTCGTGATCTCGATCGGCGACAACGACGAGGCCCTGGCCGAGAAGGACCTCGAAGGCGATGTCTCCGGCCACGGCACGGCCTGCGCGGGAATCGTTCGGGCGCTTGCGCCCGAATGCGACATTTCGAGCGTGCGGGTGCTCGGATCGACGTTCACCGGCAGTGGCGCGGTCCTTCTCGCAGGACTCCGCTACGCGGTCGAGCAGAGCTTCGACGTGATCAACATGAGCCTCTCGACCACCAAGAAGCCCTTCGCGGGTGTTCTCCACGAGCTCGCCGACAACGCGTACTTCAGGCGCACGGTGCTCGTGGCATCGGCGCACAACATGCCCGTCGAGAGCTACCCGTGGCGCTTCTCCTCGGTCATCTCCGTGGGTAGCCACGAGGAGTCGGACCCGCTGACGTTCTTCTACAACCCGAACCCG